>JACQVS010000022.1 GCA_016209605.1 Planctomycetota bacterium | reverse complement strand
GTCCTGGTGGCCACCGACTGCCTCTCCGAGGGGATCGACCTGCAGCAGCACTTCGACGCCGTGGTGCACTACGACCTCTCCTGGAACCCCACCCGCCACGAGCAGCGCGAGGGCCGCGCCGACCGCTACGGGCAGAAGCGCCCCGAGGTGCGCGCCCTCACCTACTACGGCATCGACAACCAGATCGACGGCATCGTCCTCGACGTCCTGCTCAGGAAGCACCAGAGGATCCGCGGCTCCCTCGGCATCTCCGTCCCCGTCCCGGCCGACACCAACGCCGTCATCGAGGCTCTCTTTGAAGGCCTGCTGCTCCGGGAGAGCGCCGGGAAAAAAGATGCCGCTTACGTGCAGCTCGATTTCCTCGAGGACTATTTCAAGCCCAGGAAGGAAGACCTCCACCAGCGCTGGGACGCCGCCTCGGAGCGGGAGAAGCGCTCCAGGTCCCTCTTCGCGCAGGAGACCCTGCGCGGCGAGGAAGTGGCCCGGGAGCTCGAGGCGGCCCGGGCGGCCCTGGGATCGGCTGACGACGTCTCGGCCTTCACCGCCGAAGCCCTGCGAGCGGCCGGCGCCTCCGTGACCGATACGGCCGGCCGCCTCCGCGCCGGGCTGAAGGGGGTCCCCCCGGCGGTGCGGGACCTCGCCCACGGCCGGGACGAGCTCCTCCTCCGCTTCGAGCCGCCCCCTGAAGATGGGGCGGAGCTTCTCACCCGGACCCACCCCCTGGTCGCGGGGCTCGCCGCCTGGACCCTGGAAGGAGCCCTGGAAGGCTCGGGCCTGGCTCGCCGCTCGGGGGCCATCCGCACGCGGGCCGTGGAGGCGAGGACGGCGCTCCTGCTCCTCCGCCTGCGCTTCCACATGGCGCCGGGGCGGTCCGGCTCTCCGGAGGCGCTCCTCGCCGAGGAGTGCCGGGCCATCGCCTTCAGGGGTTCCCCCTCGAAGCCCGAATGGCTCGGCGAGGAGGCCGTGGAGGAGCTCTTCCAGGCCGAGCCGTCGTCCAACATCTTCCCCGACGAGGCACGGGGCTTCCTCGAAGGGATCCTCAAGGACTCGAGCTTCCTCGTTCCGTCGATCGAGGAGGCGATCGAGGAGGAGGCGAGGCGGCGGGCCGCGGCGCTCGCCGAGGCGCACGAGCGCGTCCGCCGGGCCGGGCGCTTGAAGGGCGACTCCGTGCGCGTGGAGCCCATCCTCCCCGCCGACGTCCTCGGCCTTTACGTTTACCTCCCGGCGCCGGGGGGGAAAGGTCCAGGAGGCGCCTCCCGATGAGGAAGCGGCGCCGGGATCATTTCGCCACCATCCGTTCCGAGGGGGCTCTCTTCCCGCCCGACTTCCTCCTCCGCCTCGCCGAGGGAGACCGCTCGCTCGAGGGCTTGAAGCCCGAGGACTATCACCTCGGGCGGAACGAGCTCCTGCGCGAGCTGGCGAGCCGCGCCTGGAAGCGCCTCGAGGGGGCTTGGTCATCGTTTCGTTCAGCGAGGGCCGGTTTGCCCGCGGGCGACCCCGGCACCTCGGTCACCCGGGAGCGCTGGCTGCTCATTCTTTTTGAGGAGCTGGGCTTCGGGAGGCTCCAGGCGAGAAAGGCGGTTGAGATCAATGGAAGGACCTATCCCATCTCCCACGGCTGGGAGGCGGTGCCGGTCCACCTCATCGGTTGCGGCATCGGTCTCGACGAGCGCGCCCCCGGCGTCGCCGGGGCGGCGCGGATGAGCCCCCACGGCTTGATACAGGAATTCTTGAACCGCAGCGAGGCGAGTCTCTGGGGCCTCCTATCCAACGGCTTCAAGCTGCGGCTCCTCCGGGACAATTCCAGCCTGACGCGCCAGAGCTACCTCGAGTTTGATCTCGAGACGCTCATGGAAGGGGGAATCTATGCCGACTTCGTCCTCCTCTTCCAGCTCTGCCACGTCTCGCGCTTTGAGGGGACCCGGCCCGAGGAGTGCTGGCTCGAGCGCTGGTCGCGGGCGGCGCGAGAGGAGGGGGTGCGGGCTCTCGACGACCTCCGCCGGGGGGTGGAGCGGGCCATCGCGGCGCTCGGGCGGGGCTTCCTCGGGGCCCCGGCGAACCGAGCGCTGAGGGAGCGGCTCAAGTCGGGCGCTCTCCCTCGCCAGGACTTTTACCGCCAGGTCCTCCGCCTGGTCTACCGCTTGATCTTCCTCTCCGTTGCCGAGGACCGCGGCCTCCTCCTCGATCCGAAGGCCGGCCCCCGCGAGAAGGAGCGCTACGAGAGCTGGTACTCCCTGGCGCGCCTCCGGGAGATCGCCCGCGCGCGGCGCGGCTCCGGTCACCTGGATCTCTTCCGCGGCCTGAAGGTCGTCTTCAGGGCCCTCGGCTCCCCTTCTTCCCATCTTCAAATCGGGCCATTTTCAAACCCGGCCGGCGCGCCGTCTGTCAACACACTGTCCCTGGGCCTCCAGCCGCTCGGGAGCTTCCTCTGGTCGACCGGGGCCGCTCCGGACCTGGAGGAGGCGGAGATCTCGAACGCCGGCCTCCTCGAGGCCGTCCGCTCCCTCGCCTTCACCGAGCGGGAGCGGGCGCTTCTTCCCATCGACTATAAAAACCTCGGGGCCGAGGAGCTGGGGAGCGTCTACGAGTCGCTCCTCGAGCTCCATCCCGAGCTGAACGCCGACGCCGGCGCCTTCGATCTCCGCTCGGCGAGCGGCCACGAGCGGAAGACGACGGGGAGCTACTACACCCCGGCTGGACTTATCCAGGGCCTGATCGAGTCGGCCCTCGACCCGGTCCTTGAAGAGGCCGCGTCGCGGCCCGACCCCGAGCGGGCCATCTTGACCTTGAAAGTCTGCGATCCCGCCTGCGGCAGCGGCCACTTCCTCCTCGCCGCGGCGCGCCGCATGGCGAAGCGGCTCGCCGCCCTCCGCACGGGAGATGCCGAGCCCTCTCCGGCGGCGCACCGCGCGGCGCTCCGGGAGATCATCGGGCACTGCCTTTACGGCGTCGACCGGAACGAGATGGCCGTTGAGCTCTGCAAGGTGAGCCTCTGGCTCGAGGCCCTCGAGCCTGGGCATCCGCTCGCGTGGCTCGAGCGGCGCATCCGCTGCGGCGACAGCCTCCTCGGGGCGACGCCAAGCCTCATCGCCGCTGGCATCCCGGACGGCGCCTTCGAGGCGATTGAAGGCGATGACCATGGGGCGGCGCGGGATTGGAGGAAGCGCAATAAGAAAGAGCGGGACGAGCCTGGGAGCATTCTCGACCTCATCGAAGCTGCCCAGGCCGGCCTCCAGGAGAAGCTCTCCCGGGATGTCCAGGCGCTCGAGGCGCTGGGGGATGACACCGTGGCCGCGCTGGAGAAGAAGGAAGAGGCCATGAATACCATCGAGCGCTCCCGCGAGTACCGGAAGGCGAAGCTCAAGGCTGATGCTTGGTGCGCCGCCTTCTTGATGAAGAAAGCCAGGGGGAAAGAGGCGGTGACCCAGGAAACCATCGGCAAGATCGAGCGGGATCCGGAGCTGGTCCCGAAGAACCTCCGCGCCGAGATCGACCGCCTCGCCGAGTCGTACAAGCTCTTCCACTGGCATCTGGCCTTCCCGGAGGTCTTTCAGGTCCCCGCGCCCTCGAGAAGCCGGAGAACGAGACCTCGGGCCGGAAAGGCGGCTTCGACGTGGTGCTGGGGAATCCGCCGTGGGAGCGGATCAAGCTCCAGGAAAAAGAGTGGTTCGCCAGCCGCGTGCCCGAGATCGCCCAGGCCCGGAACGCCGCCGAGCGGAAGAAGAAGATCGCCAAGCTCGCGGAAGATGATCCGGCGCTTCATGCGGCTTTTCTCGAAGCCCTTCGCCAAGCCGAGGGGGAAAGCCACCTGGTCAGGGACTCCGGCCGCTTCCCCCTTTGCGGCCGCGGCGACATCAACACCTACGCCATCTTCGCCGAAACCCTGCGCCTCATCCTCGGCCCCCGCGGCCGGGTGGGCTGCATCGTCCCTTCCGGGATCGCCACCGACGACACCACCAAGTATTTCTTCCAGGACCTCATGGAAAAGGGGTCGCTGGTGAGCCTCTTCGATTTCGAAAACCGGGAGGGGATTTTCCCGGGTGTCCACCGGAGCTACAAGTTCTCCCTCCTCACCTTGACCGGCGCGGCGCGGCCGGCGAAGGCCGGCGCCGAGTTCGTCTTTTTCGCCCACCGGCCGGAGCATCTTCGCAATCCGGACCGGCGCGACCCTGAGCGGCGTTTTGTCTTGACCGCGGCGGACCTCGCGCTCTTGAATCCCAACACCCGCACCTGCCCCGTCTTCCGATCGCGCCGCGACGCCGAGATCACCAAGGCCATCTACCGCCGCGTGCCCATTCTTTTGAAAGAACAGTTGATCAAGGAAAGGCCGCCGGAGGAGAACCCGTGGGGCGTCAAGTTCATGGCCATGCTCCACATGGCCAACGACTCCGGCCTCTTCCGCACCCGGGAGGAGCTGGAGAAAGATGGCTATCGGCTCGAGGGGAACCGCTTCCGGCGCGGCGAGGAGGCCTACCTGCCGCTCTACGAGGCCAAGCTGATCCATCACTTCGACCATCGCTGGGCGACCTACGATGGCCTCGAGACCCGCGACCTCCCGGCCGCCGAAAAGGCCGATCCCAAGGCCGTGGCCCAACCCCGCTACTGGGTAAGCGCCCGCGAAGTCGAGCATCGCCTCGCCGGCAAGTGGCCCCACCCCTGGCTCCTCGGCTGGCGAGACATCTGCCGCAGCACCGACGAGCGCACCGTCATCGCCAGCGTCCTGCCGAGGGTGGGAGTGGGTCACACCTGCCCAATCATGGTGCCAGAGGTTTCAAAGATCAAAAGTTTGACGTTACTCATTGCCAACCTCTCCTCATTCGCCTTTGACTTCGTGGCCCGGCAAAAAGTTGGCGGTACTCATCTCACCTTCGGATATTTAAATCAGCTACCGGTCATTTCGCCTGAAAGATACGCCTCGTATTCCGGCTGGCTCCTCCCCCGCGTTCTCGAGCTGACCTACACCGCCTGGGACCTCGCCCCCTTCGCCAGGGACCTCGGCCACGACGGCACCCCCTTCCCCTGGGACGAGGAGCGCCGCTTGCGCCTCCGCTGCGAGATCGATGCCGCCTTTTTCCATCTCTACGGCCTCTCCCGCGACGACGCCGCCTATATCCTCGACACCTTCCCCATCGTCAAGCGCAATGACGAGAAGCGCCACGGCGAGTACCGCACCAAACGAGTCATCCTCGAGATCTACGACGCCATGGCCGAGGCCATAAAAACCGGAAAGCCCCACGGCGCCCCGGCCGAGCCCTTCCGGCGGATCGAGCCGAAAGAGGGCGAAAAATACCGCACCTGCGTCCCCATCTTGAGCCTCAAGGCCGCCGCCGGAGCCTTCAGCGACCCCCAGGCCGTCGAGCCCGAGGGCTGGGCCGAGATCCAGACCCGCCACCAGCTCCGCCCGGGCCTCTTCGTCGCCCAGGTCGTAGGCCGCTCCATGGAGCCCCGCATCCCGGACGGCGCCTGGTGCCTCTTCGCGGCATCAATATCTGGCCCCATCGCCGGAACCCGCCAGGGCAAGATCGTCCTGGCCCAACACCGTACCATCCAAGACCCCGAAACCGGCGGCACCTACACCGTCAAGCGTTACGAGAGCAAGAAAACCCAATCCAAAGACGGCACCTGGCATCACATCGAGATCCGCCTCCAACCCGAAAACCCCGCCTACCAGTCCATTCTCCTTAAAACCTCTGAAGAGAACGAATTGCAAGTTATAGCCGAATTCGTTGAGGTCCTTTTGCCGGCTTGATTTCATTCATCCCAAAACCATGGCAAACCCTGAACACGTTTCGATCCTGAGGAAGGGAAAAGAAGAAGTCGATCGTGCTTATGCGGATAAGCGGGTCGACCGCTTTGACGTGAGCGGCGAAGATTTGACCAAATTTGGTCTCAATCTGAGCAATTACCATTTGAACGGCGCCAATCTCCGGAATGCCAAACTCGAAAACATGGACTTGAGCGGCGTCAATCTGGAGGGTGCTGACTTGACGGGGGCCAACCTTCAAAATGTTCAATTCATCAAAGCGAACCTGAAAAAAGCGATTTTTTTTAAGGCAAACCTTCAGAGTGCCGATTTCAGTGGCGCAAATTGCCATGAAGCTCTCTTCCAGGAAGCCAACCTGACGAGCGCGAAAACAGAGTACGCCCAAAAGTATCGGGATCAAGGTTTGACAACCGATTTCACCGATGCGGACATCTCAGGGGCCGATTTGACCCATGTTCAATTTCCAAGCGCGATTTTTACAAGCGCAAAATTTATCGGATGCACGCTCAAAGCCTGTAACTTTTCGAACTGCATTGTTGATAACGCTGACTTCACAAGAGCCGATCTCGATCTGGCCCAACTGAGAGAGGTTCATGGCCAGAAAAGCCAATGGAAAGAAGCTAAAGGCAAAGTGAACCTCGCGAGTTCCAAACTCAATCAGGCAACGTTTGATGATGTGAAGTTCGAAGGGGGCTCTTTCAATCACTCTGATTTGAAGGAGGCTTCATTTTGCAACGCTTGCTTGAAGGGATGTAACCTGGAGGGGGCCAATCTTACAAACGCCGATTTGAAGGGCGCCGATTTTCTTGAAGCCAGCTTGAACACTGTGGAGATGGCCAAAGTTCGCACTGCCCATCTTGCTTGTAACCTGGAGAGAACATTTATCCGTGCCCCCGATCATGACGTCAAGCATTTCGATGCTTCCACCATGCCCTGGTGGAACAAGCGTATGTCCTGGGAGGTAATAAGAACCTTTGGCAAATTGCCCTTATTCGGTCTCTCCAGCTCTTTGATCGTGGGCTTGCCTGTCTTTTTTTATCTTGTCGACCTCTACAACAACAAGGTGGGGATTCTTCGCGGCTGGGCTGAGAAAAGGAGTTCTGATTATCCAGAAGTGTTCAGAAACCTCTCGGAATCTCTCCTGGCCCGACTTCATAATTTTTCACTCGACTGGTCCTCGGTTGCGCTTTTCATTTCGATGATTCTTCTCCTGATCGCTTCCTTGTTCTACAGCTTCTTTTGTCCCCAGCCCATCAAGGAGTACAGCAGTGTGCAGTGGAAGTTTGAATTCAAGGGATCTTTAGCCCATTACTTGCCCTATTCATGGAAGCGCCCATGGGCCCGTATAACATGTTGGATCCTATACGTTTCCGGAGCTTCTCTGGGAGGCTTCGTCTTAATATTCAAGTTGTTCCACGCCGCTATTGTCATGTGGCGGAACATCGGTTTCTAACCGAAACCTTTCCTGGGACTAAAAGGATTAAAACATCGGTTATGTCAAGATCGACCATTGAATGGACCGAATCGACCTGGAATCCATTGACCGGTTGCACCAAAATCAGCTCCGGTTGCAAGAACTGCTACGCCGAACGGATGGCGAGGCGCCTTCAAGCCATGGGACAGCCGAATTACGTGAATGGCTTCCAGCTCGCCCTGCATGATCAAACCCTGGAGATCCCCTTGGGCTGGAAAAAGCCCCAGATGATTTTCGTGAACTCGATGAGCGATCTGTTTCATGAAGAAGTTCCCGTGGAATTCATACAACGGGTCTTCGAGGTGATGCGCCGGGCGGATTGGCACATCTTTCAAGTCCTGACCAAACGAGCGGATCGACTCGAAATGCTCGATCCCGAAATCGACTGGCCGGCCAATGTCTGGATGGGGGTGAGCGTTGAAAACGAGGAGTACACCTTCCGCATCGACTGCTTGCGGAACGTAGGCGCCGCTGTAAAGTTTCTATCCCTCGAACCGCTCTTGGGGCCTCTTCAGAACCTCGATCTTTCGGGAATTGACTGGGTCATCGTCGGTGGCGAGTCCGGACCGAAGGCCCGCCCCATGAAAGAGGACTGGGTGATCGGGATCCACGAGCAGTGCCGGCAAGCTTCCGTCCCCTTCTTCTTCAAACAGTGGGGCGGCTGGAACAAAAAAAAGACCGGCCGTCTTCTGAATGGTCGAACCTGGGACGAAGTGCCCGCGGTTGTTTCTGTCTGAGCCAGGGGAGAAGGATCGGGAAGTTTTTGCGCGTGGCTACTTTTGGACGACGCGTTATGAGAACCTTTGGTCTCCCAGGCCGTTGACGGGCCTCCAAGGGCCCAATGCCGCCAGGACCTCGGGATCAAGGCGAGGCGGAAGAGCGCCAAGGGACAGAAGCAGCCTCAATCCTTCGTTGCGGGGTGAGGTCCCTCGGCGAGCCGGTCGACGAGCCGCTCGGAGACCTGGTCCATGACCCGGACGAGCGGCAGAAGGCTGGGGAGCGCCTCGTCATCAGGGCGGAGCACGAGGCCCGCGGCGGCCGATGGCAGCAGCACCCCCACGGTCACCCCCTCATCGCTTCCTCGCACGACCAACCGGCAGGGGGTCACGTAGGCGAGCTCGGGCCGCAGGCAAAGCGCCCTGGCGGCGCAGGAGGCGCGGCAGAACTCGGTCACGTGGAATCTGAAAGGGACCGGATGCCCCATCCTTTCGAGCCAGGCGGAGAGCTCCATCTGGGCCAGCGAGTCAACCCGCACCTCGCCAAGCGCAGCCGGTATGTCAGTGACCACCTCTTCCCAGCTCCTCCGCGTGGTACGTTCCACCACCGCCCGCCGGGGCTCCTGGGTTCCCCGGTCTTCGCGGGAATTTCCTTGTTGCTCTTGGACTCGGGGCATCATGTCTAGCCGCCTTGTTGAGCCAACACCTTCACAAGTGAGTCACGTTTTTCGAACGCCAGCCACAAGCCTAACTTGCGCAAGCCACCAGCTCGCGCGTCGCCAGCCGAGCAGCTTCGCCGCTCGAAGGCTTGCGGCAAAGCCGCGCTAGATAGTTAAGCGAGTTGACTAATTATCGCGCGGGGGCCCACCAAGTCAAGCGGTTTCTTGGTCCGGGACAGCTTTCATGCGACGGCCAGGTGTTCCTCCGAGCTCTCAGGGCCCACGACGGCTGGGACGCCTGGCGCCGCCTTCGGGACCCTCACCCCCGTCGATTCTTCCGCGCGCTCGAGGGCTTCGTCGAAGGACCCCTGCACGGCCGCCTTGACTAGCCGGCGCTGGAGCCCATAGGAGAACGAGCGCTCCGGAAGGGCGAGATCCTCATCGATGGGATGGATAGAGGCGACCCCACGGCTTCCGTATCCAAGCCGGTCGATGTTAATTTCGCCGAAGATCGTGTTCTTCTGGCAGGGGTGGTGACGATGGTGGGGGATCTGAATCACATTCCCTTCCCCGCTCGAGGAGAGAACCTCCAGGGCTTGTCCAACATCACTCATCCCGCGCGCTTGGATCTGGGCTTGGAGCATGAGGCGCTGGATCTCTCGGCCCCTTTTCTCCTGCTCCCGTTTGATCTCGTCGAGAGCAAGGAGACGAAAAAAAAGATCGTTAACTGATTTCCTTCGGGTTAAACTTATTTCGTGAAGGAGAAGCCAATGTCCGAGAAGAAGAAAGATTACAAAATCATCTTCGATAAACTGGCTGAAGCCCAGAAGGAAAGCAAGTTCAAGGGGGATGATCTTGCTCCTGTGGTTACCCAGGAGGAGGCCGACGAGATCGAGGAGCTCCGTCGATTTGCTCTGGAGCTTCAGGAAGAGGAGCTTCAATCCTTCACAACCACGTAATAAATGCTGGACGTATATTTAAAGCCCCCCACCATTTCATGGACGGCTTTTATTCTTGCATAAGATTCCTCATATCAACGACTAGCTTAAATCGGAGTTGAACTGTTGGAGTAGCCCATCTTTTCCTGGGCCTTCGGCGTGGTGGCTCAGAAACAAGTGTCCGGACCGGCGGTGAAGTGGAAGAAGATCCATTCCTCCTCCATTCGGGAATTGTCTTCGAGCGGCGAGTGGGGATGCATAAACGATCATGCGGCAGCCCGGCCCGGCGGCCGTTTGGCAAAATGAGCCTCCGCACGACCGGAAGGGATTCTCAACCGCCGACGGCCGGCATGGACCTATTTTGATCTGGATCGTTCGAAGCGCCAGGAACTCCACGAAAAGCGCCGCAACGATGTCCGGTTCCGGTCATTGTGTCCGCCCGGATCCGGTCATCTGTCCGGATCCGGTCACCTCTCGCGGTCATATTCCTGCCGGGACTGAATGCCCAAGCCCGAGAAATCAAGACTTACGCAAAAAGTAAAGCCGTCCTCCTTCTGGCATCGCATTTGCTTTCTAGATGACATCGTATGTCATCGTATGACATCACCTCTCAGGCTTCCATTTCCAGAAACCCAATCGACCGAATAGGAGGACCCCATGTGCGCCTGCCACGAATCTCCGGTTGAAACCTGTGCCGCCGAAAAAAATGCCGCAACGCCGCCTCTTGACAACCCGCCGTCCGTCTCTGCTGAAGAACTGCACATCATCCTCCTCAAGGCCTTCAAGATCGGCAACCTGGCGCGGCGAAAGTT
>JACQVS010000264.1 GCA_016209605.1 Planctomycetota bacterium | reverse complement strand
CGACGACGAGGCTTATTAACGGAGAAATAAGTTGAGGAGGAGCAACGAAGCATCGCGCGAAGAGGACCGGCCAGACGCCACAAGTGACGTATTTTGCGAAGCAAAAAATACGTCACGGTATTTATGGAGAGGGGTACTAAGGGGGCGGATCAGCCGCGGATGGTTTTTTGCTTTTCCGTCAAGAACTGATCGGTGTCGTGGATGCGGATGCGGTCGTTGTAGCTTTCATCCAGCTCGTGCCAGTGGTCGACATGGTCCTCCCCCAGCCCCCAGCACAGGAAGATCTTCCGGCCATGGTACAGGGAGGGGAAGTTGATGATGCCCCGCTTGAACTCCTCCACGAAGCAGCCGAGATCCTCCACCTCGCGGATGTAGTGGTTGATTTTTTCAATCAAGTAATTGAGCTCTTCCTTGAGCTCTTGAATGCGGGCGGCCGGCCCGGTCGGCCTGGAATTCAACTCCTCCGGGAGGGCGGGATTTTGCTGTTTGGTGGCCTTCTCCAGGCACTCCAGCTCGGTGCGCTTGGCGATGATCATTTCCCAGCTGGTCTGGATGTCGAAGACGATCTTTCGAAGCAGAGGCAGCATGCGGTTCGCTTCTTCAATCGTCAGCAATTTTGATTTCATTTTCCCATTCCTCGAGTTAATTTGTTGGCCGTGCTTTTGGCCCCGATGCTGGAGGCCTCGTGCTGGTGCGTTCACTGGTGGTTAAGCAATGAAAATGCCCGTCCCATGATTTTCCACCGGGCGCTCAACTTGGTGACTCAAGTGCATTTATAACTCAAGGGGAGCTTTTTAAGAAGAGGGGGAAGCGGCGGTGAGCCGAGGGAAGGCCCAACTGTCCAGAATGCGTATGCTTTTAAGCCTGCCCGCGGGGGAGTCTCGGTCCACTTCGCTCCGGATTTTCGGGATGCTCCTCTGGGGGATCTTTCTCGCCCTCCATCCCGCCGCCGTCCCGGCTCAGCAAAATTTCCCCGGCAAGACCATTCGCAAGATCTCCATCCGCGGGCTGAAGCGCCTATCGGAGGTCGATATCCTGGCCAAGCTGAAGCTGCGCATCGGCCAGGCCTACGATCCCATCGAGGTGAGCAACGAGGCGGGCCGGCTTTTTCTCATGGGGCACTTCTCCCAGATCAAAGATCCCATTGACGTCAAGGAGTTCGAGGACGGCGTCGAGATCATCTTCACGGTGACGGAAAAGCCGGTGATCAAATCGGTGACCTTTCAAGCCCTCGACACCAACTCGGGAAAGACCTCCTTCGGCTTGAAGGACCTCCAGGAGCCCATGACCACCAAATCGGGCGGCATGTACAGCCCCGCGGTGGCCCGGATCGACGTCAAGCAAATCGACCAGGTATACCGCGACCGCGGCTACCTCTTCGTGGAGGTGGACCACCTCGTGAAGGAGCTGGCCGACGGCATAGAGGTGGTCTTCACCATCAAGGAAGGGCCGCGGGTGCGCATCCACGACATTTCTTTTACCGGCAACAAGACCGTCAAGGAGGGGGCGCTCGAGCGCCAGATGGCCATCAAGGAGAAGGACTGGTTCTTCGGGCTGATCAACCCTGGCTACTACGATCAGGGGGAGCTGAAACGCGACCTCGAAAATATCGAGGAGTACTATCAAGGCATAGGATTTTTCGATGTCCTGGTGGCCGTCAACGACCTCGATTTCTACAGTCTCAACGCCAAGCTGCGCATCCAGATCGCCGTCGAGGAGGGGCCGCGCTACACTTTCACCGGCTACCGCTTCGAGGGGAACAAGGTTTTCTCGGCGCTCACCCTGCAAAGCCTCACCCGCAACAAGCCGGGGACGTTCTTCTCCGGAGAGCGCCTGGAGCAGGACCGGCGCGAGATCCTCAAGTACTACCGCGACCGCGCCTACATCGACGCCTCCGTGGATACCTTGACCATCGTCCCCGAGGAAGGGCACACCGTGGAAGTGCTCTTCCGCATCCAGGAGGAGTACGAGATCTACATCGACCAGGTCCACATCCGTGGCAACCTGAAGACCCAGGACCGGGTCATCCGCCGGGAGCTGGAGTTTTACCCGGGGGAGAAGTTCAACGGGTCGCGGCTCGAGAAGAGCCGCTCCAACCTCGCCCGCCTCCAGATTTTCGGCGACGTCGATTACGACTTCGAGCCCGGCTCCAAGCCCGATCGCCGCAACGTCGTCGTCAAGGTCGATGAACAGCCCACCGGGCGCATCCTCTTCGGCGTCGGCGTCACCAGCGGCCTGGGAGTCATCGGCAACATCAGCGTCACCAAGCGCAACTTCGACCTCACCGACCTGCCGGATTCGATTTACGACATCCCGGACTCGTTCACCGGCGCCGGCCAGACGCTCAACCTGGTGATCCAGCCCGGCACCCGGCGCTCGCTCTACCAGTTCACCTTCATCGAACCGTACCTCTTCGAGTCGAGGAACTCCCTCGAGCTCACCGGCTCGTACATCCGCACCCGGCGGTACCGCGGCGACTACGATGAAAACCGGCTGTCGCTGCGGCCCCGAATCGGCCATGCCTTCGACTTCGACCGCGACCTGGTGTTCTCCGTCGGCACGCGGTTTGAGCAGGTGGAGATCAACCACATCGACTCCGACGCTCCGCCCGATGTCTTCGACGTGGAGGGATTCACCACCCTTTTCGCCGCCAACGCCTCCCTCACCTACGACAAGGTGCTGTACGAGCCCCTCGAGGGGCCCTACGCCGGCCACCGCGAGAGGCTCTTTTACGAGTACGGCGGGGAGCCGCTCCCCGGCGAGGTCGACTTCCACAAAATTGAAGGCTCCCTGGAGCTCTACTACCCGATCTACATCCACGAGGAAGGGCATCTCCACCACGTCATCTCGCTCTTTTCCAAGTTCGGGTTCATGGAGGGCCATCACCAGACCGACAGCCTCCCCATCTTCGAGCGCTTCTTCCTGGGCGGTCCCAACACCGTGCGCGGATTCGATATCTGGGGCGTCGGCCCTCACTTCGGCCGCGATCCCCTGGGCGGCACCACCGAGTGGTACGGCAACATCGAGTACGTCTTCCCCCTCTTCCAGAAAATCCTGCGCGGCGTCATCTTCCTCGACTACGGCAACTTGAGCGCCGATCAGGTGGAGTTCGACGTCGAGACCACGCGCTTCGCGGCCGGAGGCGGCCTGCGCATCAACTTTCCCTTCCTCGGCACGCCCCTGCCCATCGGACTCTACCTCGGCCAGGCTTTCATCCAGCAGTCCGAGGACCGGCCGAGGCTGTTCCTGTTCACCATCGGCGCGCCGTTCTGATCAAGAGTCTATCCCGGTAGGCGCTTCGAGGCCCGAGGCCGAGCGAAAGCGCGCCAGGCAAGGAGGGCCGACGTAGCCTTATTAACGGAGAAATAAGGCGAGGAGGCCCGACGCCGAATGGCGCGCTTGCAGCCGGCCGAAGCCCGAATGGTCTACTGGGATAGGCTCTAAGGGCTCTTCGCACGGCCCTCGACGTCTTCCCGGCTGGCGGCGCGGAAGAGCAGGATTTCGCTGTCGTCGTCGGACCCGCCCCCGGAGGCCAGGTAGCGTCCATCGAGCGACAGGGCCAGGGTGATGGCCAATTGCTTGGGGCCCCGGAGCGTCGCGCGGGCTTCTCCGGTCACCAGATCCCAGATTTTCAAGGTCAAATCGTCGCTGTTGCTGATGAGGATCTTGCCATCGAGCGAAAAGGAGAGCGCCGCCACGGCGTTGGCGTGGCCTTCGAGGGTCTGCTTCAGTTCAGCGCCGCGGCTTTCCCCCTCTTCGCTCAAGCTCCAGAGCTTGATGGTGCGGTCGAGTCCTCCGGTGGCAAGGAGCTTTGAATCGGCAGAAAAGGCCAGCGCCACCGCCCACTTGCTGTGCCCCCGGAGCCTGGCCGCCTCGCGGCCCCGCTCCAGATCCCAGAGCAGCACCTCCGGCTGGCGCTGGCCGGCCAGGGCGAGGAGGCGAAGGTCCGGGGAGATGGCCAGGTCGCTGATTTTCCGCAGCGGCGTCGTGCCGGAATTCTTCAAGGTCCAGCGCTCCCCCTGGGGCCCGGAATTCTTCACCCACAAACGAACTTCGCCTTCGCGGCCAGCGGCCGCCAGGGCGTCCCCCCCGGCGGAGAAGAGCAGCGCCACGACCTCGCCGTTAGGAGCCTCGAGGCTGCCCGCCGGCGCGCTCTGGAGCCCCGCCTGGTCCGCCGCCAGTCTCCAAAGCTTCACCTTCTGGTCGCGTCCGGCCGCCGCCAGCCACCGGCCATCTCGGGAAAGCGCCGCCCAGGTGTACTTTTTCGCCTCGAGTCGCAAGCTCCCGCGCACCACGGCCTCCCCGGCCTGGTTCCAGCTGTCGATGTCCCAAAGAAGAAACTTGAAGTCCCCTTCACCGGTGATGAGCCCTCCGCCGGTGGCGAGGAAGCGGGAGTCCGGGGTGAAGGCCGCCCAGAGAACCGGCCCCTGAGAGCCCGAGAACCGAACCGGCTTCTGGATGGTGGGAAGATTCCAGAGGCGAACGGTCCCATCAAAGCTCCCCGAGGCCAGCCTTTTGCCATCGGGCGAGAAGGCGAGGGTCCCCACCTTGATGGCATGTCCGCTGAGAGTCAGCTTGTCGTTCCAGTTACCCGCCTCCCAGAGCTTGATGAACCCTTCAACCCCCGAGGTGGCGAGCGCCTTGCCATCGTCCGAGAAGGCGAGGGAGCGGATCTTGCGGCGGTGTCCCGGCAGCGCTGCCACGGCCTTCCCGGTCTCCACATCCCAGAGTTTCAAGGCATGCTCCTGGTTGGAGGTGGCCACCAGGGCGCCGTCGGGCGAAATCGCCAGCGCCCAATCGGCAATCGGCTGCACGGGATCTTTCAACACGGCCACGGCCTTTCCCCCGGCCACATCCCATATTTTGACCGCGGCCTCCCCGCTTCCAATGACGGCGAGGCGCTCGCCATGGCGCGAGAAAGCCGCCACCGAGACGGCGCCGCCATGGACGGAAAAGCTGTCCCTTTCCTGCCAGGAGGCCAGATCCCAGACTTTCAAAAAGCCCTGGCCATCGACCGAGTAGAGCAGCGCGCCATCGAGCGAAAAAGCCATGGCCTGGGGAGCGCTTTGATGGCCGCTCAGGACCCATTTCTCGATGCCGCTCTCCGTGTCCCACAGCCAGATCCGGTTGTCCTCGCCGGCCGAAGCCAGGATTTTTCCATCCGGAGAAAATACCGCCGCCAGGACCGGCCGCCCATGCCCCTCCAGCGTGGCTTTCTGAATCCCGGTAACCGTGTCCCACAACCAAACCGTGCCATCGACGCCGGTAGAGGCCAGGGTCTTCCTATCCGCTGAAAAAGCCGTACCGAGAACTTCGACCAGATGCCCGTAGAGGATCGCATGATCCTGATGGAGCTGGTGCCAGAGGCAGTACCATTCAAAGCTGAGGAGATCCTTTTCCCCCGAGATCGATCGGGCCTCTTCCAGGGCCATGAGGGCCGCCTCGAACAATCCCTTTTCAAAAGCCTCGTAAGCCGCGTTCACCTGCGCGGCGTACTGCTTGTGTCGCGAGACGACCTGGCGGGTCAACAAATCGAGGGCGTTCCGGCGCTCCACCTCCTGAGAGAACCGGGACGATCGGTAGTAAGAGATCCCGACCCCGAGCAGCGACAGCACGGCCACGGCGCTCATCACGAGAAGCGCCGCGATCGCCGGGCGGCGCCGGGCCCACTTGAAGCCCCGCTCCCAGAAGGTCGCGGGCCGCGCCTCGATCGGCTTGCCGTCGAGGTACCGCCGCAGTTCCTCCGCCAGGGCCAGGGCGCTGGCGTAGCGCCGTTTCGGCTCCTTCTCCAGGCACTTGAGGCAAATGGTTTCGAGATCCCGCGGCGCCTTCGGCTGGACCTTTGAAGGCGGCATCGGCTCCTCCTCCACCACCTGCCGGAGCATATCGATGGAGCTGTCGGACTTGAAGGGCGGCTGGCCGGTCAAGAGGTCGTAGAGGATGGCTCCCAGGCTGTAGATGTCGACGAGGGCGGTGATCGGATGCCGGCGCTTTTTTCCCGCCGCCAGCTCCGGCGCCATGTAGGCCGGGGTGCCGAGGATGGCATGGGAAAGGGTCAAGCGAGCCTCGCCGTGCATTTCCTTGGCGAGGCCGAAGTCGGTGATGTACGGCTCGCCGCTCCGGTCAAGGAGGATGTTCCCCGGCTTCAAATCGCGATGCAGGATGCCGTTCTCGTTGGCATAGTGAACCGCCCGCGCCACCTTCTCGAGCAGCCGCGCCGCGGCGCCGGGGTCGGCGGTGAAGCGCCTGACTTCATCGGCCAGGTTGCCCCCGTCGATCAGCTTCATGGTAAAGAAATGCTGCCCCTCCAGCTCGCCGACCTCATAGATGGGGACGATGTTCGGATGGTCGAGCCGGGCCGCGGCCTTTGCCTCCAGCCGGCAACGCTCCACCTCCAATCCCGAAGCCAGGTGGCCGGCGAGGATCATCTTGAGCGCCACCTCCCGGCTCAAGCTCTTCTGGCGGGCGCGGTAGATCAATCCCATGCCGCCACGGCCGATCAGCTCGAGGAGCTCATAGTCTCCAAAGGGGCGCGGCGGTTCAAGCGGCGCAGCTCCCCTGCCGGCCTCGCGGGGCGAGGATCTCGTGGAGGAGTCGGTGAACTGCCGTACGCAGTCCTCCCCCTCGAAGATCTCCACCAGGTCGGCGGCCAGGTCCGGGTAGCGGGCCAGAAACTCCCGCCGCGCCGCGGCCCGGTCGGACTGGGCGGCGAGGAGGTATTCCGAATAGGTTTTTTGCAGCCGGCTCTCCCGGTCGGAAATGCCGGCCGCTGGTTGTTCCTTCATGATGACTCTGACAGGAGCCCGGATATGCTTTTTGCACGAACCATTATATGCTCATGGACCGGCACAACCGGAAGCCTTTTTTCTCCGTGCCAGCCCCCCTTTGGGATATAATAACAACGAGATTTTCATAAACTGTAACCTCGATCACATCTCAGGTGAGGACCATGAATCCACGCCCCTCTGCATTCCGGGACCATCTCGCTCTTTCCCTGGCGCTTTTCCTCGCTCCGGCGCTTCTCGCTGACGTGCTCGCCCCCCTCGCTCCCCCCGAGGGGACGAAGTCCGCCCCCATCGAGGAGTACTGCAAGAAGATCGCCGCTGTCTCGCCCCGCGACCCGCAAGGGCTCTTTGAGCTGTCGCGCTGGTGCGAAGACAGCGGCCTCAAGAAGGAAGCCCGCAAGCTCCTCGAGCGGGTGATCGAGGTCGATCCCGAGCACGCCGCCGCCCGCACGGCGCTGGGCTACCGCCGCTACGGCCTGGGCTGGAAGATCGGCGGCGAGCGCCCGGCGCCGGTTCCAGCGGAGGAGGCCGCCGATGCGAAAGACTCGGCCAAAGGTAAGCCGGCGACACCATCCGGCCCAACCTCCCCACCGGCGCCTGAACCCCCGGTCGAGAAGCCGGAGAAGGGGGATGAGCCGGGGAAGCCCGGATCGCCGGAGGCGAAATCCGGACCGCCGAAGGCGGAAGGCGAGGCCAAGGCGGAGGTCGTCAAGGCGGCGGACGTCATCGCCCGCAAGAAGGCCTGGGCCAAGGAGTCGGCCCAGAAGCTGATGCAGACATTGAACCTCTCGGAGGAGGAGGACTTCCTCGTCCACACCTCCTTCGAGGCCGGCTCCGCCCAGGTGCGCAACCTGGTCAACCTCCTCAAGGCCATCAAAAAGAACATTCTGACCTTGACCGGCGCCAGGACGTCGCCGCCCATCTGGCCCGAGAAGGTGCATCTTCTCTATTTCCGCGCCGCCGCCGAGTGCGTCACATTCGCCGAGGTGGTCGATGGCATTCGCTTCCCCGAGCAGCAGGGCTGGTACACCCACGATGAGCCCCAGGAGCACACCGTTTTTTACCGCCTGGAAGGCGACATCCTCGCCCAGGTCCTGGGGGAGACCGCCCTTGACCGCATGAACGGCTCGAGCCGCTGGGTCAACTGGTGGCTGCGGCAAGGGGTGGCGAGCTGGGTGGCGGCGCAGACCGAGGACGGGAAGCAGCGGCAGCGTTACCCGAAGGCCTTCCAGCAGGTGGCGGCGGAGCTGGCGAGCAACTCGAACGCCTTCAACATCGCCGACCTGCTCGAGTCTCCGGGAATGAGCAAGCGGGAGACCATCGCCAGCCAGGCGCGCGTCTTGACGCTGGTCGACTTCCTCTACCAGACCAACAAGCGCGGCTTTCAAAAGCTCATCGAGGACTTGAAGAGCGAGCAGGCGCCGGCGCCGCCCGCCGACAACGCCAACTTCAAGGAGTTCTTCGTCCAGTACATCGCCTTTCAGGAGGAGGCCTTGAACAAGATCTACCGCCAGAAGCTGGAAAAGCTCGATGGGTCCTGGAAAAACTACGTCCTCAAGCAGAACGAGGCCATGGAAAAGAGCGGCCAGACCAAGAAGGGGCCGGGGGCCGGAGCCGGAAGTACGGGCGGCGGAAATAAAGGCGGGGGAGCGACGGGCGCGGGCGGCGGCAACACCGGCGGCGGCGCGGGCGGGAAGAGCGGCGGCGGACGCGGGCCCGAGCGGCCGAAACGGTAGCGGCCGCTACCCTTCCTCCGGCCAGTCGATAGTGCCGCGCAGCTTTTCGTCGATCTCATCCTCAAAGGCCACCTCCAGGCCGTCGCGGGTGATCTTGCGGCTGGACTTGAAGAGGACCGAGAACTGCTCCTTTTTAGGGTTGCGCCGCACCTGCAGGACCCTGCAGCCGTACTCCTCGAGCAGGCTGCTGTAGGCTTCCGAGCTGTCCTTGATGCGGTCCCTGTCGATGCCCCGGACAATCATGGCGTGAGCGACCTTCCAGTCCAGGCCGAGGATGAGCAGCCAGGCGAGGATGGTGGCAATGACCGCCGCCAACCAGAACTCCAGGCCGCAGCAAAGTCCGATGATGGTGGCCAGGATGACCCGCCCGGTCTCCCGGGCCGCCCCCAGCTCGGTGCGGAAGCGCATCAAGCCGCCGATGCCGAAGATGGCGAAGGCCATGGTGGGGAACGGGCCGACGACGATGGCGACCACAGCACCGATCACGGTGTAGGTGATGAAAATTTTGGGCTGGTCGACCTCCTCCAGGCTGGTCACCTTGTGGAGGTAGTGGGGATGGTAGGCGAGGACGGCTCCCAGGGCGACGGCGCCGAGGACAATGGCGAGAAACTTGAGAATTTTGGCGGGATCTCCAAAAGCCTTCAGGCCAAACTTTTCACGGGCTATTTCAAGTTCATTCAAGGCTGGCGCCTCGGCCATATTTTTGGCTTGAAGGATTGGAGAAAAAGAGAGAATTCCGGTCAAGAGCAACCAACTCAACGCTTTGGGCATATAACCTCGTTTCAAGCGGCCATCACTCGTTCTTTCCATCGAGCCACGAGATGTCGTCGAACTTGACGTCCGTCACGATGCCGTTCAAGAGCACCGTCACCACGCGCTCGGACTTGTTGACCTTGCGGACCTTGCAGCGTTCGCGGAACTTGGGAACGTAAACCTCGTCTTCTTTCTTGAGAGAGCGGGCGAACTCCTCGCGCCGTTCCCCCAGGGGCGTTCCGGCCAGCAGCAATTCTACCGTCCAGCGCAGCTCCTCGACTACGGGCTGCAGCGCTTTCGGCACCCCCTGCAGCTTGGGGAGGAAGGCGAGGAGCTTCTCCCGCGCCGCGCGGACGGCCTGGTCGGCGAGGATTTCCGCCTCCTGCCGCCAGGCGGCGCGCTCGGCCGCCGCCTCCTCGCGATCGGCCTCGGCGGCGCGGCGCTCCCCCTGGGCTCGCTGCCGCAGGCGCTGCATGCGCCGCCGCTCCTTTTCCATCTGCCGGTGCGAGCTCATCATCTTCTCGATGACCTCCTCCGTCGGCGCCTGGATCTCCCGCATCCTCTCCTCGGCCGCTCCGGCGATCTCTGCATTCACGCCCATGCGCCGCGCGATCTCGAGGGCGTGCGAGCTGCCGGGGATCCCCATGGCCATGCGGTAGGTCGGCTTCAAGGTCTCGGGATCGAAGAGCATGGCGGCGTTTTCGGCCCCCTCATGGAGGTAGGCGAACTCCTTCAAGCTCCCGAGGTGCGTGGTGATGATCGCTTTCCAGTCGTTCCGGTAGAACCAGTCGAGGAGCGCCGTCGCCAGCGCGGCCCCCTCCAGGGGGTCGGTGCCGGCCCCCAGCTCGTCGAGGAGCACCAGCGCGCTGGCATCGCCGACTTTCAGGATCTCGACGATCTGGGCAAGGTGCGCCGAAAAGGTGCTCAGACTCTGTTCGATGCTCTGCTCATCGCCGATGTCGGCGAAAAGGTTCGAGACCAGCGGCGCTTTCGAACCCGCCTCGGCGGCGATGGGCATGCCGCTCAAGGCCATGAGGAGGTTGAGGCCGATGGTTTTCAGCACCACGGTCTTCCCGCCGGTGTTGGGGCCGGTGATGATGAGGAGGCGCGAGGGATCGCCGAGGCGCACGTCTAGCGGGACGACCTTCGCGCGCGCCTCTTCGAGGCCGGGGTCGCGCCGGTCGCGCCGCTGGTCGCGGTTCAGCCACAAGAGGTACGGATGGCGGGCCTGGCGGAGTTCGAGGAGGAAGTCCCCCTCCTCCCGAGGATCGTGGATCTCGGGGATCGACAAGCCAAAGGCCTGGGCGTAGCAAGCCTTGGCGTAGGCGAGGTCGGCGAGGGCGATCAGGTGCTGGTTCTCCACGAACCGGTTCTCCTCCGCCAGCACCGCTCGGGTGAACTCCCAGAGAATGAGCTGCACCTCGGCGCGCTCGTCGTCGATCCGCTCGAGCAGGCGGTCGCCTTCAAGGATCAGATCCTCCGGCTCGATGTAGAGCGTGCCGCCGGTGTGGGAGCGGTCGCGGATGACGCCGGCCACCCACTGGCGGTAGTCGGCCTTCACCGGCAGGAGATAGCGGTCGTTCTTGAACTTGATCCCCTCGCCCTGGAAGGCCTTGTGCAGGCGGGGATCGGCGAGCTTGCGGCCGATGCGCTCGCGGATCGACTCGCGGAGCTGCCGGAGCTCACGGCGCAGGAGCTGGAGCTTCTTGGTGCAGTCATCGCGGATCCCTTCGCGCGGATCGACGGCCCGGTCGATGCCCTGGCGCAGGGAGGGGAGGTCGGCGAGGCCGGCGGCGATCCGGGTGAGGGCGGGAAAGGCCTCCGGCTGGCGCGACAGCGCCTCCTTCAAGGCCAGGGAGCCGCGCAGGAGCTCGAGGACATCGTAAAGCAGCTCCGGCTCGGCCGGCCGGCCGCCCGCCGCCAGCGCGCGCACCTCGGAAGCCACGTCCTTGAAGCCCGAGAGCGGCAAGCGGGCGATCTTGATCAGCTCTCCCATTTCCGCCGCCTCGCTCAGCCGGACGCGGATGTCGGCCAGGCCGAGCATCGGCTCGAGCCCCGCCACCAGGGCCCGCCCCAGCGGCGTGGCGGCGTAGGATGCGAGGATGTCCCGGATCTGTCCGTACTCGAGCACCCTTAAAGCGTGAGGATTCATGGCAAGATGGTCGAGGCCTTCCTCGCCCAGCGAAGACTGCTTTTCACCGCCTATTTCGCCGCGCCGGCGCCGGCGGCCTGGCGGACGTGGTAGAAGATCTCCTCGGGCTCGGGGAACTTGCCCGTCGCTTTCTTCGAGTAGATCAGTTCTCCGTTCACGGTGATTTCAAAAACGCCTCCCGAGCCTTTGATGAGCTTCGCCTCGACGCCGAACTCCTTCTTCAAGTCGGCGGCCAGACTGGCCGCCTTGGGAAGATAGTTTCAAGCGGTGCAGTACTCGATGGAGACTTCGGGCTTCTTGGTGTTAGTCGTTTTCTTGGTCATGATATTTTCCTTGAGACTTCCTGGAAATAAACCTGTCCTTGAGCAGGACATCTTAACATGGAGAGCCTGGACATTCAGCTTTCAATCCGCCTCAAGCCGGCTTCTGCCGGGCCGCCTTGATCCAGGCAAGGACACTGGCCACCCGCTTCGCCAGCTCCGGGTCCTCCCCCTCCTCGAGGCGCTTGATGTTGAAAAGCTTCGAGCCCATCCCCAGGGCGGCGACGCCGGCCTGAAACC
This sequence comes from Planctomycetota bacterium, assembly GCA_016209605.1. Classification (GTDB taxonomy): domain Bacteria; phylum Planctomycetota; class UBA8108; order UBA8108; family JACQVS01; genus JACQVS01. The sequence goes on along the minus strand of JACQVS010000264.1, from coordinate 58,141 downwards.
AGGCGCGGATGTTGTCCTCGGTGGGCTCGACGCCGCTCGTCGGCACGATGCTCGACCAGGGCCGCGGCCCCAGCAGCGCCTTGACGAATCCCGGCCCGCCCATGCCATCGGCGGGGAAGGCCTTGACCAGCTCGCAGCCCAGCTCCTCGGCGGCGGCGATCTCGGTCACGCTGCCGGCGCCCGGGATGACCGCCACCTTGCGCTGGTTCGAGAATCGGATCATCGGCTCGCTCAAGAGCGGGCTGACGACGAAGTTGGCCCCCAGGGCGAGGTATATCGCCGCCGTGTGGGGATCCTCGATGGAGCCGGCCCCGAGGATGAGCTGGGGATATTTCTTCTCGCAGCGCTTGAGCAGCTCCTCGAAGGCGCGGAACGCGCCGTCGCCGCGGTTGGTCATTTCAAAAATTTGCGAACCGCCGGCGACGCAGCCGTCGACGGCGCGCATCAGCACCTCCACGTCCTTGTGGTAGAGGATGGGGATCAAGCCGCTCGCGGCGATCTGGTTCAGGACTTCCAAGCGTTTGAAACGGGCCAAGTGTGACCTCCTTTCAATTCATTCGATTTCGCAATTTACCTGGCGACGCGGCCGGAAGCTTCCCCCCGCGCCAGCTTTTCCACTTCCTCCAGGCTGGCGAGATTGAAATCGCCCGGGACGGAGTGCTTGAGGCAGCCGGAAGCGGCGGCGAACTCGAGGGTCCTCTGGGGCTCATCCGGCCAGCGGTTGAGGCCGTAAATCAGGCCGGCGGCGAAGGCATCGCCCGCCCCCACCCGGTCGATGATGGGGATGATGTCGTGCTCGCGGGCGACGCGGAAGTCTTTGCGGTCATGGAAAACCGCCGACCAGCGGTTGTGGCTCGCTCCCAGCGAGGTGCGCAGGGTCAAGGCCACGCCCTGAAGCCTCGGAAAGCGCGCCAGCAGCTGCTCGGCGACCTTCTCGTAGCCGGCGGCGGAGATCTGCCCTTTGCCGACGTCGGTGTGCGGCGCCTTGATGCCGAAGACCTTGTCGGCGTCCTCCTCGTTGCCGAGGAGGATATCGCACCGCTCGGCCAGCTCCGGCATCACCTCGCGGGCCTCCCTCCCCCACTTCCACAGCTTGGCGCGGTAATTGAGGTCGCAGGAGACCTTGAGGCCGGCGGCGCGCGCCTCCTCGACCGCCTCGAGGGCGGCGGCGGCGGCGCCTCGGCTCACCGCGGGGGTGATGCCGGTGACGTGGAGCCAGCCACTCCCTCGAAGCGCTTCCTCCCACTTCACCATCCCCCGGTCGATCTCGCTGAAGGCGGAGCCCGCCCGGTCGTAAATCACCACGCTTCCCCGCTGGGTGGCGCCGGTCTCGAGGAAGTAGATCCCCAGGCGCGAGCCGCCGCGCAGGATCGCTTCGGTGCCGACGCCGAACCGGCGCAGGTACGCGATGGCCGCATCGCCGATCGGCCCGGCGGGGAGCCGCGTCACGAAAGATGCCGGCCCCCCGAGGCCCGCCAGGCAAGCGGCGACGTTGGCCTCGCCGCCGCCGAAGTGGACATCGAAGCTCGCCGCCTGGACAAAGCGCTGCTGCCCCGGCGGCGACAGCCGCAGCATGATCTCTCCGAAGGTGACGACTCGATTCATGGCCGCAGGGAAGCGCCGCGCGCCTCCGCTCTCCACTCAACAATTCCCTTGGAATTCGGAAACGACTCGTTAATGTAATGCAACTGCAAATGAAGGGATGATTATAGTTCAGAAAACCGCCTAAGAAACAGGGTTGTTTGAAAATGCCCACGCTGTCGGCGATCGACTGGGCGGTCATCGGCATTTACCTGGTGGCCGTCTTCCTCATCGGCCTCTACTCCTCCGGCCGTCAGAAGTCGACGCGGGCGTACTTCATCGGCGATCGCGGCCTGCCGTGGTGGGCGGTGACCTTGTCCATCATCGCCACCGAGACCAGCGTGGCCACGTACATTGGCACCCCCGGCCTCGCCTACCGCACCGACTGGTACTACTTGCAGATCGTCCTGGGCCTGGTGCTGGGGCGGATCTTCCTGGCCTGCTTTTTCATACCCAGCTTTTACCGCTTCGAGATCATCACCGTCTACGGCTTTCTGGAGAAGCGCTTCGGCAACGCCTCCCGGGCCCTGGCCGCCTTGTTCTTCCTGGGCGGCCGGGCCATCGCCAGCGGCGTCCGGCTCTTCGCGGCGTGCCTGGCGGTCCGGGTGGCGACCGGCCTGCCGCAGGGCTGGTCGCTGCTCATCCTCGGGGTCGCCGGCATCGCCTATACGCTCTTCGGCGGCATCAAGGCGGTGGTGTGGGCGGAGTGCATCCTCGGACTCACCTTCCTGGCCGGCGGCGCCATTGCGGCCGCGAGCATCTTGCATCGGATCGACGGCGGCTGGAGCGCGGTGGCCTCCCATCCAGCGTTCCAGGAGAAGCTCCGGATCCTGCACTGGGGGCTGCCGGCGGCCGGGGAGGCTTCGGGAACCGGCGGCTGGTTGCAGCTCCTCGCCAGCGACCAGCCGCTCCTCGTCGGACTCGTCGGCGGCTTCGTCCTCACCCTGGCAACTCACGGCATCGACCAGGACATCGTCCAGAGGATGCTCGCCTGCCCCGATGCCCGGCGCGGCGGCCGCTCGCTCCTCGGCAGCGCCGCCATCCTCCTCCCCATGATCGCTCTTTTCCTGGCGGTCGGCTCACTGCTCTGGTTCCTGCACCAGATCCACCCGGAAATGCAGCCGGCCGGGGCGGCCAACGCCGACGATTATTTTCCGCTGTACATCGTCCGGCACATGCCGGCGGGGATCGCCGGCATCGTCTTCGCCGGGCTCTTCGCCACGGCGCTCTCGAGCCACACCTCGGTCCTGAACGCCCTGGCGGCAACCTCCATCGCCGACTTCTACCGGCCCTTCCTGGTGAAAGGCGCTTCGGAGGAGCATTACCTGTCGATGTCGCGCCTCCTGACGGTGCTCTGGGGCGCCCTGCTGATGGGGATCGCCTGGGCCTTTTTCGACAGTCAGGAGAACATCCTGCGGCTGGCGATGGGAGTCTTGACGTACTTTTACGGCGCCATCCTGGGAGTTTTTCTGCTCGGAATCTTCACGCGACGGGGAAATACCGCCTCGGTGCTGGCCGGCATGTTCATCTCCGTCCCCAGCGTGCTCCTCCTGCAGCTGCGCGACTTTTTGGGCAAGCCGGGTTCAGCTCCCGAGATCCTGAGCCATTTCATCGAGCGGCTTCCAACCCTCTGGACCCGCGGCGTGATCGACCATGTCCCGCCCCTGGCCTGGCCGCTCTGGATCGTCGTGGGCACGGCGGTGTCCTTCGGGATCGGCGCTCTCGGCAGGCCCAAGAGACCATAATGCGGGCTTCGCCCGCAACCGAGCTATCCGCAACTTCTCCGCAGGATGCGGAGAAGTTGCGGAGGGAGAACCTATCTACCCCGATAGGCGCTCTCCTTCGGCTGCCCCGCCGCCTTCTCGTGCCAGCGCGGGAAGTCGACCCAGCGGCGGGCCAGGCGAATGTCCTCCACCCGGTCGATCTCCTTCCCCCGGGGCGACAGGTAGACGTAGGTGGGATAATTGACGATGCGGTACTTCTCGACGAGCCGGCGCTCCGGGTCGAGGAGCACCGTGAAGGCGGCCTGGTTCAAGGTGGTGATCTGGTTGACGAACTCGAATTCATCGAAAACCAGCACTCCGACCACCTGCACCGGCGTGTCCTCGCGGTAGTACAGGGCCAGCAAGCTGGGGATCTCCTTGTCGCAACGCCGGTCGTTGGCGCTCAAGAACGCCATCACCGTCGGCTGGTCGTTGAGGAGATCGGGGAACACCTTCACCCCTCCCCGCAAGGCTTCAAAAATCATGGTCGACTTGCAGCTCGCGCCCGCGAACGAAACGGCAACCAGCAGAATGAAACGGACGATGCTCCTCATGGCTTCAATCAGCGATTATTTTCTGCGGTTCTGAAACATTCCACCTCACAATGATAATATCGGCCTTTTCTCGAGGATTCCGAAGTGCTCAAACCGGGCTGCCCGCCTTCAGAATTCCCTCCCGCCCTTCCGAAGCAATAACGGGGAAATCCACCGGCGGCGTTATCGGAAGTTGCCGGCCGGGAACATCGGAATTTCGGGCTGGAGAGCTGCGCATGAACCCGATCCTTCGCCTCTTCCACTGGCCACGGAGGCCGGCCTTCTCCGAGGCCGCTCCCGCCGGCACTCCCTTCTGGACCGGATTGCTGGTATGGGCAGCGCTGCTTCTGGGCCTCTTCAGCAGCTTGCTGCTCCATCCGGACCGGTTTCCGGCCGCAGCCGCTCCGGATCCTGGAGGCGCTTCGGGCCACGGGGCCATCCTGGAGGCGGTTCTCCAGTCGCGCGTATTCGCTTCGACCGGCGAAGTCCTTTACCGAACCTGGAGCGGTGAAGAAGGCGGCCTTCCCGGCGCTCTCTCCGGCAATCCTCCCCGGGCCGTTCCTCCACTCTTCACCCACCCCCTTTATTTCGTTCTTCAGTGGATCCTGCCCGCCGGCCTTGCGCTCACCCTGGTAGTGCTCTCGCATCTGGCCCTGGGCGGCTTCTCGGTCTATTTCCTGGCGCGGCGCCAGGGCGGCGGCGACTCCACCGCCCTGTTCTCCGCCTGCGCATACCTCTTCACGGGCGGACTGCTCAATGCCGCTACTCGGCCGGCCGAGCTGGGCTCCCTGATGGCGGCTGCCCTTCTTCCGGCGCTGCTCCTGGCCTTCCTCCGCCTCCTCGAAGATCCCCGGCTGGGCCGCGGCGCCCTCTGGGGCTTCCTGATCGCCGCCCTGGCCGGCGCCGCGGACCCGGCGGCTCTGCTCCTGGCCTTCCTCCTCTTCACGGCCACGGCTCCGGCTTTGCTCTGGCCCGATGGGCGGCCGGCGGAGAAACGGCGGAGTCTTAAAAAAGCCGCGCTCGCCATCCTCCTCGGCGCGGTCTGGGGCATCGCCTGCGGCGCATTTCGCTGGACCACGGCCCTGGCGGCCTGGGCGCAAACGGATTCTCCGGCGGAACTCCTCTCCCCCTGGTGGAGCGGCCTGGAATCGATCCGCCTGCCTTACCATCTCGGCGCGGTGACCTTGACCGTCTACTTGCTTTCCTTCTGGAAACTTGTGACCTCGCCCGGGAAGAAGCCGCAGCTTTACCTCGCCATCCTGGCCGGCGGGCTTGCGGCCGTAGGACCGCGCGCGGGCTTGCCGTTCCTGGGATTTTATTTCAGCATGACCGCGAGCGCGGTCTTCACCGCGGCGGCGCAGCGGGGACACTTCCGGCGCCTCGCGGCGGCGGCTTCCCTGCTGGCCACCGCCCTCCTCATCCTGGAAGCCTGGCCCGCTCAGCAGCCGAAGCTTGCAGGAAAAACGTTCGCGGAGATCACTCCGGCGCCGCGCTGGGTGAATTACCTGGAGGCATCCGGCCGGCGCGGCCGGGTTCTGGTCCTCGGCGGCGGCGGGACCGGCGCCGATGTTCATCTGGACCTCTTGGCCTTCCACCAGATCCAGTCCTGGAGCGGCCTGAAATCCTGGCGGTCGATTGACGACATCGAGGAGACCGTCCCCCTTGCCGTCACCGACACACAGCTGATCCTCTCCGACCTCCCCGACACCCGCCAGCGCTTCCCCCTCCTCCAGTATGTCCGCGCCGAGGGCAAGTACCTCTACCTCAACCCGTACCGGCTGGGGCCGATTTACTGGACCCAGAGGGTGGAAATCCTGCCCTCCTCAAGCGGCGAGCCGGCCGGCGCCGGCTGGATCTTTCCCCGCCGCCCCGGCGCGGTGGCCCTTTCCGGAGCGATCGGCAATCCGCTGCAGCCGCTCCTCGAGAAGCCGGACGCCGGTTCCGCTGGCGAGATTTCCCCGCCGGCCGGCGCCGGCGCCGGCCGCTTTGGAGTCATCGCCAGCGCGGCGAGGACCCCGAACCGGCTCTCCTGCCAGTTGGAGCTGCCGGGGCCTGCCATCGTGGTGGCGGCAGACCTGCTCGTCCCTGGAATCCAAGCCCGCGTCGATGGCAAGCCGGCCGCCCTTTTTCCAGCCAACGGCAGGCAGGTCGGCCTGGCGCTGGGCGCCGGCTCCCATCACCTCGACCTGGAGTACCGCCCGCCGGGCCTGGAGGCCGGGAAGACGCTCACGGCGCTGGCCCTCGCCGCCCTGCCCTTCCTGACGCTGCTTCCGGTTTTGCGCCGGCTGCGCCGGGGAATCCGCCGCCGGCAGTTCCTGCTGCGCGGCACCGACTTCCAGCCCCTGCGGGCTCCCCAGTCAGCGGCGCCAGCCCTCGCCCGGGAGCGCCGGCCGGCAGGAAGCGCTCCAGGTTATCGGCCCCGGCACGAGCCCCGCTCAGTCCAGGGAAAGCCGGCTAAAAATCCTGAAACCTGGCGACCTTCATAAGCCATCATAAGGAATCCCCAGCTTCCCTCCAGTCCTGCCGATAATCTTTAATGCGGGCTTCGCCCGCAACCGAGCTATCCGCAACTTCTCCGCAGGATGCGGAGAAGTTGCGGAGGAAGAATATATTATCCAGGCCCATGACCTCGCTCGACTTTTTCCTCATCTCCGGCGCCTTCCTGATCGCCTGCCTGGCGGCGTTGGCCCTCTTTTCAAGGCCGGCGGCTCCGCCGCCTCCTCCCAAGGGCCCGCAGCGCTGGAAGACCTTCAAGATCACGCCCGCGCGCTTGAGCACCGGCGCCGGACCCGCCGTCGAGGAACTGCCCAACGGAGCGCAACTCGCCACGATTGAAAAAGGGGAATCCTGGACGCCGAGGCTGCATCTGGTCGATCAGAACGAAGCCGTCCGCATCGCCTTCAAGCCGGCGTTCTTCGCCCTGCGGACGACGCTCCGGGTATGGATCGACCGGCGGCTGTCCTTTTCCCTCCGGCTTACCAAGGATCGACAAAGCGTCGAGATTCTTCCGGCGCCGGAGGGGCTGCCCGGGCCGGGTGGACAGCCCTGGCAGCTCTCCGGAAATCTCCGCCAACACGAGTGGGAACTGCGGGTGAAGGGCCGCACCGTGGCGGCGGCCGAAGCCGGCTCCAGCTCGAGCGGCAATCAAGACGCCCCCAGCTCGACGGCGCACTACTACCTCGACATCCTGCAGCATGAGGATCCGCTGCCGGTCCTGGGACTGGCCACGGCGAGCGAGGTGTTGCTGCGCCTGAATAATTAACCGGATTGCTGGCCGGCCACCCGGCGGTTCAGCTCGCGCGAGCGCTCCGTGGCGGTGACCACGGCGCTGATCAGCATCGCCCGCAAGCCGCGCTCCTCCAGCTCGTGGACGGCGGCGATGGTGGTTCCTGCCGGCGTCGTGACCTGATCCTTCAAGGTGGCGGGATGCGCTCCGGTGTCGCGCACCAGCTTGGCGGCGCCGAAGACGGTCTGGGTGGCGAGCTTCATGGCGACGTCGCGCGGCAGCCCCATCTTCACCCCGCCGTCGCAAAGCGCTTCGATGATCATGTAAATGTAAGCGGGGCCGCTGCCGCTCAAGCCGGTCACCGCATCGAGATGGTGTTCATCCACCTTGACCACCTCCCCCACCGCTCCGAAGATGGCCTCGGCGATCCTGAAGTGCTCGTCGGTGGCCGGAGGGCAGCCGGCGAGAGCGCTGGCGGCGGCATCGACCGTGGCGGCGATGTTGGGCATGACGCGGATGACCGGGTTCTTCTTGCCGATGCGGTCGCGGATGTACGCGCTCTCGACGCCGGCGATGATGGAGATGATCAGCTGCTCCGGCTTGACGGCCTCGCGGATCCGGTCCAGGACCTCGTTCAGCGTCTGCGGCTTGATGGCCAGGATGATCACCGCCGCTTCGGGGACGTGCGGCGCCGCCTCGCTGTCGGCATGGATCTTGTAGGCCTTCTTGAGCTCGGCGAGCCTGCCCTGATGCACATCGACGACGGTGATTTGCCGGGGCGGGGTGAGCTTGGCCTTGAGGATGCCCCGCAAGAGGGCCGTGCCCATGTTGCCGCCGCCGATCAAGAGCAAGTTCTTGTTGAGCATGGGAGTGATCTGATCTCCTTTGAGCACAGAAACGTTTCGTGGTATTGTACTCTCTATTTCGTGAAACTCCATAAAAGTGCGCCGTTATCAAAGGATAGATCCATGGCTGGACCCGCAAACTATGCCGACCGGATTCAAGTCTTCACCAACATGCTCAAGGCCGACCCGGAAAACGAGCTGGCCCACTTCACCCTCGGTAAGCTTTACCTGGAGAGCGGTGATCTGGAAAGCGCCGAGAAGTCCCTGCGGCAAACTCTGGGGCTCAATCCCCGTCACTCGGTGGCCATGAAGCTCCTGGGCCAGGTCTTGATGGAACGCGGCCGGAAGGAGGAGGCCATCGAGATGCTGAAAAATGGCGTCCTCCTTGCCCACGAGAAGGGGGAGTACCAGCCGCGCAATCAAATGCAGGAGCTGCTCAAGAGCCTCGGCGTCACTCCTCCCGATCCGGTCGAGCACGCCCGGCAGGCGCGGGGCGCCGGCGCGGCGCCGGGCCAGTGGTTCTGCAGCCGCTGCGGCAAGCCCAACCCCCGCCGGGAGGCCCCCCCCTTCGACTCGCCGCTCGGTAAGCGGATCTTCGAGACCATCTGCGCCCCCTGCTGGAAGGAGTGGATCGCCATGTCGATTAAGGTGATCAACGAGTACCGCTTGAACCTGGCCACGGAGCAGGGGTCGAAGATCTATGACCACCACCTGAGGGAGTTTTTTGGAATAACCGACTAACGAGCCGCTCCTCATACCCCAAGACGCTGCCGAGCGTCCGCAAGGCCGCCGCGGCGCGGCTGTATCCGGCCGCCCGCAGGACCTGGGCATCCAGGCGCGCCGGCACCAGGACGCAATCGTAAGCCCTGAGGAACGGAAGGATCCTTGAAGGGGGAACCCGCGGGGCCGGCGCCGGCCCGCCTTCGAATTCAAAAATTGAGGGGGCGGAGAATCCCTCCACTTCCAGAAGGTCGAGCACCTTCAAGCTCTCCGGCGGGAGCATGCCAGCCAGCGGAACGAGCGGCAGTCCTTGCACCACCACCGTGTCATACGGCTTCCGCCGCGCCAGCTGGGCGACCTGCCGCCGCCATGGGCCCGGGCAGTCGAAGGAGTCCCCGACTTCATGGCCGCGCAGTAAATTGCGGACCTTGAAGAACGCCTCCCAGACGGGGGAAAAGGCCGCCGGATGATGGAAAACGTGCAAGTCGCCGGATAGCGCCTCCAGGCCCGCCGGCCTCCTGGAAATCGCCCGGCGCTCCGGCAGGAGCACCGCCAGATCCACACGGCACCCGAGGGCTTGCAAGGCCTGGACCAGTCCGAGCAGCTTCAGCTCCGCATCGGCCGCCTGCCGGGAAGGGAAGGCGCTGGCGATGACCAGCGCCGGCTTGGTGGCGGGAGGGCTCAACCTCGGATTGGATAAACGGCTCATACGATGATGGATCGGAAGTTGCTTTCCCGGTTCTTTACCGGTTACGATCGTGAAATCATGGAGTTTTCAGGGTGCGATTTCTCCAGGGCCGCCGCGGTGCTCGAGGCGGCGGTCAAAGACGGCGCCTTCCCCGGCTGCGCCGCCTGTGTCGGCTCTTCCCGCGGTCAAGCCTGGCAGAAAGGCTTCGGGCTTCTTGGAGGAGCCGGCTCCGTTCCGGTAACGCCGCGCACCCTTTACGACCTCGCCTCCTTGACCAAGGTGGCGGCGGCCACGGCCGCGGCCATGACTCTCGTAAGCACGGGGCGATTGAGGCTGCAAGCGCCGGTCCGGGACTACCTCCCGGAGTTTCAGGGGGAAGGACGCGAAGCCGTTACCGTGGAGCACCTCCTCACCCACTCCGCGGGCCTGCCGGCATGGCGGCCGTTTTACCTCAAGGCGCGCGGCCGCGAGGAGGTCCTCCGCGCGATTTTCTCCACCCCGCTCGAGGTCCCGCCCGGCCGGCGCGAAGAGTACAGCGATCTGGGGGCCATCCTGCTGGGGGAGTGCGTGGCCCGCGCCGGCGGCAAGCCCCTGGCGACGCTCTCCTGGGAAAAGGTCTTCCTCCCCCTGGCCATGCGCGAAACCTTCTTCTGCCCGCCGGCGAGCGAGCGCTGGCGCATCGCGCCGACCGAGGTGGACGAGGTTTACCGGCGCTGCCTGATCCACGGCGAGGTCCACGATGAAAACGCCTTCGCCATGGGCGGCGTCTCGGGGCACGCCGGGCTTTTTTCCACCGCCGGCGACCTCCGGCTCTTCGCCGCCGAAATGCTGGCCGCCCTCGACGGCCGGAGCGCCATTTTCCCCCAGGCGGTGGCGCGGGAGTTCACCGCCCGGCGCCAGCTCGTGCCCGGCTCGACGCGGGCCCTGGGCTGGGACACGCGTTCGGAAAAAGGCAGCTCCGCCGGCAGCCGCTTCTCCCTCCAAACCTTCGGCCACACCGGCTTCACCGGCACCTCCCTGTGGATCGATCCGGCGCGGCAGGTTTACGCCATCCTCCTCTCCAACCGCGTCCATCCCACCCGCAAGAACCAGAAGATCGCCGCGGTGCGGGCGCAGTTCCACGATGCGGTGGTGAGGTGCCTGGAAGGCCGAAAAATCGAGCGGTTTTGATGTCCCGGGTGCAGTTAAACGAGTTAAACGGCCGCCACCGGCGTCGCGGGGTCGATCACGTCCATGAAGGCGCTCACCGAGAAGACGGCGCGGCCGGCCCCCGGATCGCCGTAGCCCGGTGGCGCCGGAAGGCGGTGGCGGCGATGGGTCTCCCGCCACAGGCGCAAGAGGCCGGCATGGTACTCGAGCGGCGCCGGGCCCTGGATCCTCCCCAGGACGCTGAGAGGCTCCGGGCACCAGGTGGTGAAGCGCGGGGTGATGCCCTTGGACATGAAGAACTCGAGGCCCTCGCCGGTCGAGCGCAGGGCTTCCTCGACGCTGTCGAAGCCGTGCGGCCGGGCCAGCTCGATGCCGGCGACGAAGTTGGGGATGACCCTCGCGGCGCCGAAGACGTCCGCAGCGGCCACGACCCGGCGGATCCACTCGCCGCGGCCGATGACCCGGTCCTTGCCGGCGCAGATGATCGAGAAGAGGCGCGGGTCCCAGATCTCGTAGTTGGGGTGGTAGATCTTCACGCCGGCTTCGCGAAAGCGCCGCAGGTCGTCGAGCGGCAGGGCCTGGACGACCATTTTCGAGATCCAGCGTCCGGGAAAGCGTTTCTCGATCGCCTCGGCGTACTGCCAGTAGAACTCGGCCTCGCTCTTGCCTCGCAGCTTCGAGGTGATGCTGCCGCCGGTGATGGTGTAAGCCATGGTGCGGCGCTCGCGGTCCTCCTCGTCAATGATCTCCAGGGCCTCGAGGATCTCCCCGACCTCCTTGACGGTGTTGTACGGCCGCCCGGCCGCCACCTGCTGGCGGAAGTTCTCGTTGAGGTCGCAGAACTGGCACTCCTCCTGGAAGCCGAAGTACTGGCACTTGCGGTAGACCGTCAGGTAGACGAGGTATCCCCACTCGATGGTCGGCGCCATCTCGGTGATGGGCTTGCCGTTCTTGAGGTTTCTCCGGTAGTAGGGCGGGACCTCCTGCAGCTCGACCCCGGCGATGGCCTCGCCGCCGCAGAGGAGCTGCAGCCTCCCATCGCCCTCGACAGCCACCCGATAGGGGGATTGAGGATTGAGGCGCATGGAGACGATGGTCCTGCGAAAACGGTACGGCCCCCCCGCCAGGGCGATCTCCTCCGGCGCGCGCCGGTCCTCCGCCTGCTCGAAGTCAGCGAGCGCCGTCCGGTCGAACGAGAAGATGAAATAGGACTTCGGCTTGGAACGCGCGGAAACCGCCAGCGCCTCTTCATTGAAGGAGATGCCGGTCCGCAGCAGGTCCTCCTTGAAGATGGCTTCCGGGGGGAGGTCCGGGTAAAGCTCGATCAGGCGATGCGTTTCCCGAAGCGCCGCCACGGCATTCAGCGCCGCCGCGGCCTTGCTCTGATCCTCGGCTTCCTGTTGTAACATGGAGGTGTTATATTACCCTGTTCCTGGGTTTTTCAGGTAGAAAATTGTCAAGAGGATGACCGCCAGATGATCGACCGATTTAACCGGCCAATTTTTCCAGCCCTTCTTTTGATGTCCGGTCTCCTGGTGACCGGAGCCCTGCTCGGTCAAACCCCGCCGCGGAACGCCGAGGAGCGCATGAAGCTCTACCTCAAGAGCGAGGTGGAGCGCGTGGAAACTGAGTTTTTTGAAAAGATCAAAACCAAGGAACGCTGGGAGAAGCTCCGGCCCGAGCTGCATCGCCAGTACCTGGAGATGTTGGGCCTCTACCCGCTCCCCGAGCGGACGCCGCTCAACGCTCAAGTGGTGGGAATCGCGAAAAAGAACGGGGTCGCCGTCGAGCGCCTGCACTTCCAGAGCCTCCCCAACCTCTACGTCACCGGGAACCTCTACCGCCCCGAAAGTCTGCCGGGGAAGCTTCCCGCCGTCCTTTATGCCTGCGGCCACTGGGACCGCGGCCGCGACGGCAACAAGACCGTCTTTCAGCACCACGGCTTCTGGTTCGCCAGCCACGGCTACGTCTGCCTGATCATCGACACCCTCCAGCTCGGCGAGGCGGCGGGCATCCACCACGGCACCTACCGCCACAACCGCTGGTGGTGGCACGCCCGCGGCTACACCCCGGCCGGCGTCGAGTGCTGGAACGGAATGCGCGCCCTCGACTATTTGCAGTCCCGGCCCGAGGTGGACGGCGGGAAGATCGCCGTCACCGGCATCTCCGGCGGCGGCGCCAGCTCCTTCTGGATCGCCGCCGCCGATGAGCGCATCCAGGTGGCCGTTCCGGTGAGCGGCATGAGCGACCTCGACACTTACGTCAACGAGCAGGTGGTGAACGGCCACTGCGACTGCATGTTTCTCTACAACGCTCATCGATGGTCCTGGCTCGGGATCGCCATGCTGGTGGCACCGCGGCCGCTCCTTTTCGAAAACTCCGACTCGGACGGCATCTTCCCCATGCCCGCCAACCACCGCATCATCAGCAAGCTGCGCGAATTTTACAAGCTGCTCGGCGTTCCCCAGAACGTGGGCGAGGCGGTGGCGCCCGGGGGGCACGCCGACAAGCTGGCGCTGCGCCTCCAGGCCTACCAGTGGATCAACCGCTTCCTGAGGGGCGATAATGCCGAGGTGAGCGAGCCGGCTTATGAACTCTTCCCAGGCGCCGAGCTGCGCGCCTTCCCCGGCGATCTCCCCGCCGATGCGGTGAACGGCAAGGTCGATGAGCTGTTCGTGCCGCGGGCGCGCCTCGAGCCACCCCGCCTACTGGCGGATTTCGCGGCCGCAAAGAGCCGCGTTCTGGACGAACTCCAGCGGCTTTCCCTCGGCTCGCCGGAGCATGAGTTTCCGGTCATGTCCTTTCCCTCGCCGGCGCGGCTCGGCCCCGGCGAAAAGGAGGTCTGGCTCCTGGTTCTCAATGCCGGCGAGGAGGCCTCCGACCTGGAATGGGCCAAGACCTGGGCCGGCGCCAACCGCCAGGTCATCCCCTTCGCGCCGCGGGCCGCCGGCGAAAACGCCTTTCCCGAGAAAGCGCCATGGCCCGTCCGCCGCTCCCTCGCCCTCCTCGGCCGCACCCTCGACAGCGGCCGGGTCCGGGATGTGGCGCAGGCGGCGGAGGCCTTGAGGGGAGGAAACTCTCAAATCGCCCTCGGCGTGGTCGGCCGCAAGCAGGCCGGGGTGATCGGCGCTTACGCGGCGCTGTTCTCCAGCGCCATCGACCAGGCCGCGGTCGTCGATCCGCCGGCTTCGCACTCCGAGGGGCCGATCCTCCTCAACGTGCTGCGGGTTTGCGATATCGGAGACGCGCTGGGGCTCCTGGCGCCGAAGGGGCTGCAAATCACCACCAGAAATCAGGAGCTGCTCGACAAGGTTAAAAGCTACTATCAGGCCGCCGGGGCGGAGAAAAATTTCGTGACGGTCACGAGTTTTTGATCTGGAAGGCCCTCGGGCGGTAGAGGAAGTCGACGATGTTCCCCTCGTGGGGCTGCAGCCAGTTGAGCTGGGTGGTCGGGATGGGGCCGAGGTTCAAGCGGTCGATGGAGGTCGCCTCGATCAGGTCGCGGCGAAACTTCTCATCGCGGGTCACCGCCGTGGCCACCAGCGTCGGGCCGATCGACTCGAGCATCTTCTCCTGCGGGCATTCCACCACCGCCACGAACGGGAACATGTACTCCTTCCTGGCGATGGCCGGCTCCGGCGAGTCGCAGTAGACCACCGTCGGCAGGAGATAGGCGCAGCGCTCGCGGGCGATGAGCCGCGGGCCCTTGCGGTGCTTCGCCGTCATCTCCTCGACGCCCGGCGCCTTGAGGTCCTGGTCGATGGCCGCCGAGATCTGCTGCGCCTGGCCCGGCACCGTGAAGGCCGCCAGCGACGCTTCCGGATGCGCCGGCGGGAGCGGCTCGTGAACCGCCAGCCGCCGGGCCAGCACCTCGGCGATGGCCCGGCCGTGGCGCGGCACCCAGATGCCGGAGCAGTTGATGCAGCCGCGGCCGCTGTTCGCGAAGACGCTTTCCTCCATCATGTCGAGGTGCGCCTCCCACTCGCCGACCTGATCGTCGCCGAAGAGGATCTTCGAGTAACCCGGCCCATGCACCTGAACCGCGGGATTCCCCTTGTAGCGTTCGACCGTCGGCAAGCCTCCGAAGATCAGGCTCTTCCGGCAGTTGTTGACCACCGCCGCGCCGGCCTCCGCCTCGCCGGGATAAAGGGCGATGGCGTTGCGAGGAATGCCGGCCTGGAACATCGCCTCCGCCATGCGGTAGGGCGTCCACGGCTCCTGAGGCCCCGGCTTGAGCGCCAGGCCGATCTGGAGCGGGATGACCGGCAGCCACAGCACGTGCACGCCCGGCGAGTTGCTGGGGAGCACCATGCCGAGGACCGGCGCTTGCGCCTGGTAGCTCAAGAGCCTCCCCTCGCGGTCGATGCCGTGGCCGGCGCTCAGGAACGAAAGGTCCAGGCCTCGGGTCAGGGCGTCGAGTATCCTGTCCATGCTGGCGAGCACGTGCTGCAGCTTTTCCATGTTCTTCCGGCACATGTGCTCCGGCAGCCCGGCGGTCGCCGATTGAGCCCGCACGAACTCCTCCGGCGCCTGCGTCCCGTCCCCCATGGGCAGCCGAGCGGTCATGAACAGCTCGCCCGCCTTCTTCATCATCTTCACCAGCTCGGCGCAGGGGATCTCGAGCAGCGCCCTCCGGGCGCGACGCGACTGGCGCAGGTCGCGCTCGATCAAGCCGCCGTTGGCCTGGCTGACCTCCGCCACCGGCTCGCCGGTGGCGAAGTGAAAGACCTTCTGCTTGTCGAGGCTGATGTAGGGCTCCCCCCAGCGGAGGACGGAAAGGTGCAGCATCAATAGACTCCTTCGACGACGGTCGATGCCAAAGCGCGGTACGGGCGGACGCCGCTCACGCCATCCCAGGGGTAAAGCTCGATGGGCCGCTCCCGCTCGCCCTCATCGCGCTCCAGGAAGCGCGGCAGGAAAAACTCCCGGGTCAGGGTGGTCAGCATGACGCGGCCGCTCTGCCCGTAGTCGGCGAGCTTCTCGGGATCCTCGAAGTCGACCACTTCGATGACGGCGCGCGGCTGCGGCGCGTGGTAGGTGATCTTGTAGTTGTCTTCGGGAACGAAAGGCTTGCTGGCCGCAAGACCCATCAAGGTGTTGCCGTAGGTTGGCGTCATGTAGACCCCGTGCAGCAGCTCCTCGGTGGCAAAGCGGTACCACTGCGGCGTGAACTCCGTGCCGCCGGAGAAAATGCCGGTGATGCCGGCTTCCTTGAGGTCGATGCGCTCGGCCAGCGCCTCGAGCAGCTTGGGAGTGGTGAAGAGGCACTTGATGCTGTGGTTGGCCTTGAGGATGGTCACCCCCTGGTCGATGACGTGGTCCTTGTAGGCCTTGAGGTGGTCCATCCACCCCTTCTTGATGAGCTTGATGACCCAGCGCGGGTCGAGATCGACGCAGAAGCAGATCCCGCCGCGGTGCTGGGCGAGATGCTCGACCGCGAGGCGAAGCCGCCGTGGGCCGCTGGGGCCCAGCATCAGCCAGTTGGCGCCGCGGGGGAAACACTTCTCCGGCAGGGTCTGGCTGAACATCTCGTAGTCGATCTTGTGGTCTTCGATGCTGATGCGGCTTTTGGGGACGCCGGTCGAGCCGCCGGTCTCGAAGATGTAAATCGGGCGGTCCGAGTAGGCATTGGGCACCCAGCGGCGCACCGGGCCGCCGCGCAGCCATTCATCCTCGAAGTGCGGGAGGAGCTTCAAATCCTCGTAGGACTTGATGGCGTGGCGGGGGTCGAACTTCAGCGACCTGGCGTACTCCAGCCAGAAAGGGCAGCCGGTTTCTGGATTGAAGTGCCAGGCGACGATCTCCCGGACGTGGGCGTCGAGCTGCTCGCGGGCACGCTTGACCTTTTTTTCCAGTTCTGAAGACATGACAGCCGTACTCTCTTGGGGTTGCGATGAATAAAAACCAAGCCCTGATTTTACTGGGCGGGCAGGGCGCGGCCCAATTTAAAAATTTCTTCGGCATCGAAAACCTGGTCGTTGCGCTCGAAGAGGGCGGCCACGGCCTGCTTGTGAATTTTCATCTTCAGCCCGCCCACGCCGATCGCCCCGTAGGCGACCACCCCATCGCGGTCGGCGGCCTTGTCCATGGCGTCAACGCCTTCGATGCCCAGGGGCGGCACGGCGTTGAGGTCGGCCATGACCTTGATTTGCTGAAACCGCTCCCTCGCCTTCTTGGGAAGGAGGAGGGCGCCGGGACCTCCCGCCGAGATCACCACCTGCACCCCCTCGAGGGCCCGGCTCAGCTCGGCTTCGCTCTGGGTGGCTGCCGGGCTGAGGCTGCCGGAGCCAGGGGCGATCCTGGCCCGCATCTCCTCGCAGGCCTGCCTCGCCTTGTCGAGGCTGCGCGAGCCCAGCCGCACCGCCGCCCCTTCCCGCGCGCACAACCGAGCCACCCTCTTCCCCACCGGCCCCGTGCCCCCCAGGACGAGAACGGCGGCCCCTTTCAGCTCCTGATGGCGGCCGGCCGAGGCCACGGCTGCCGCCGCGGTGGTGTTGGCGCCGTTCGAATCGAGCATCACCGAGACCCGCAGGCTGCCGATGAAGCTCTTCACGGCGCGGCCGAGCATCTCCTCGCCGCGGGCCAGGTCGTTGCCGCCGATGAAAACGGCGGTGTGGTTGAGATCCTTGGTGCCGCGGGTGAAAATCGCCCCGTAAATGAGGTCGCGCACCATTTCCGGGGCGATTCCACCGTAGCTGAAGACCTCATCGGCGCCGGCATCGATGGCGACGATGCGATCGAAGACGCTCGGGATCGGATCGCTGTCCAGCTGGATGAGGATCTTTTTCTTGTCCGACACTAGCTGTCTTGCTGTTGATAACGAGATCGTTAGCCGGCCTCAGGCGCCCATGAAGGGGTGCTTGGCCTTGTCCTTCTTGGCGGCGATTTCCTCGATCCGCGGCTCCCCCTTCATGGCGCGGGCAATGGCCAGCTTGGTCGCCTCGTAGTTGTACTTGCGGATCTTGGCATCATCCTTGGCTTCCCAGTGGATGAAGACGCCGCAGATGCAAACCAGCTTGTCGGCCTGGTCCTTTGGAATCACCCCTTCCGCGACCGAATCGGCGACCGCCTTGGCGACGGCGTACTGCGCCGGCCCGAACATCTGCACGGCCTGCTTGGCCCCCTTGATGGTGACCTTGGTGATCAGGACGGTGGCCGGCTTGGCCAGGAGGTTGGGCTCCAGCACCGCGAGCAGGTTGGAGTGGCCCGCCTTCTGGTCCGCCAGGGCCGCCGCGAAGGCGTGGCCGACCGGCCCATCCTTGTCGCCGATCAACAAATCGATGTGGGCGATTTCATTCCCCTCTCCAACCAGAGCTTCTCCGATAAGCAACGACATAACACGCTCTCCTTCTGTTTCCTGGATCCCGCTCCCTGGCGGAATGCACGTTGATAAGAAGACAAATAAACCCTTAAAAATCCAACAAAGATATACCAGAAATCTCGGCGCCATTGCAATAGCTATGATGGCGATGGATATTGACAGCCTCGAAGCTTTGGGATTAAAACGTGCACACTATGGATGCGGCTCCCGGCAAACCTCTCCTCATCGTCGGCGCGAGCGCCCGCGCCGCGGCCCAGTCAGCGCTGCGCCGCGGCCGGAGGCCCCTGGCCATCGACCTCTTCGGCGACCGCGACCTGATTAAGGCGGCGAGCGTCTACCGCCGGATCGCCCCCGGGGATTATCCTCAGGCGATCCCGGCCCTGGCGAAGGAGCTTCCCCGAGCCCCTTTTATCTTCACCGGCGGCCTCGAGAACCATCCTGAGGTCATCGCCGCGCTGGAGAAGGACCGCCCCAACGAGGGCAGCCCCGCCGCCGCCCTCGGCCCCCTCCGCGATCCGCTCCAGCAGGCCCGGATTTACGGGGCGGCCGGCCTCCTCTGTCCGCGGATCGCCCTCGAGGCGCCGCCCGCGAGCGCAACTTCGGACGTGACCTGGCTGCTAAAGCCGATTCACGGCGCGGGCGGAAGAGGGATCGCGATCTACCGGAATTCCGGGCCGGTTCCCGGCGGCCATTATCTCCAGGAAAGGATCGAGGGGGCGCCGGCCGCCGCGGTTTATATCGGCGATGGGCGGGGGGGCGCGGAATTTTGGGGCGCCACCCTCCAGCTCGTGGGGGAAGAGCGTCTCGGCGCTTCCCCCTTCGCCTACTGCGGCAGCATCGGGCCCTTGCCGCTGGCGGAGGACCAGCGCGGGCGCTTCGTCCGGATCGGCCGGGCGCTGGCGGCGAGCTTTCCGCTGCGCGGCTTTTTCGGGGTCGATGCGATCCTTCGCGATAGCGCTCCTTACCCGGTGGAGGTCAATCCCCGCTTCACCGCCTCGGTGGAGGTCCTAGAAAAGGCACTCGGGAGCGGTCAAGTCCTCGGCAAGGCGGTCCTCTTTGCCCGCGCAGCCGTCCTTTTTCCAGGGGAGCTGCGCTGGGACATGAGGCGCCATCCGCTGGCCGACCTTCCGGCCGCGGGAACGGCCATTCCCCGCGGCCGGCCGATCCTCACCGTCTTCGCGGCCGCGAAGGATCCATCCGCTTGCAAGCGGTCGCTCCTCGAGGCGGCGGAAGCGCTCTACCGCGAGCTCCCCGAGGCGGCGCCGGAGGCCTGCAGCGCCTTCCAATTCGAAGGAGTTGAACATGACTGAGAGCCCCCCGGCTCCACCGTTCGTCTGCGCGCGCTGTGGCTGCCTGTGCGACGACCTCGAGCTCCGCCACGAAGGCGGCCGCATCGATCCAGCGGCGAACGCCTGCGATCGGGGGGCCGATTGGCTCAATATCCAGCCCCTACCCGCGAGCGCCGATTTTCAGAAAGGGGGGAGATGATGTTGATCGGGAAGACCGTGATCGAGGACGCCTACGCCGAGGCCTTCCGCATGCGCTACTCGCGCCTCATCATCACCGCGGCGAGCGAGGCGTGGGCAAGGACCGCCGCCGTGGAGGCCACCGGTTACGGCTCCTCGGTCATCGCCTGCGACGCCGAGGCCGGCCTCGAGCGGGTGCTCCCGGCCGGGAGCACCCCGGATGGCCGGCCGGGAGCGGCCGTGCTCTTCTTCGGCTTCTCGACCGAAGCGCTCGCCAGGGCGGTGCTCAACCGCGTCGGCCAGTGCGTCCTCACCTGCGCGACGACGGCGGTCTACGACGGCCTCGAGCCTCCTCCCCCGGACGCGGAGCCCTTCCCCCTCGGCAAGCAGCTCCGCTACTTCGGCGATGGCTTCCAGAAGAGCAAGGTGATCGGCGGACGGCGCTTCTGGCGCATTCCGGTGATGGACGGGGAGTTCGTGGTCGAGGAGGCCGCGCGCGCCGCCAAGGGGATCGCTGGCGGGAACTTCCTGATCGAGGGGCGGACGCTGGAGGCGGCCCTGGCCGCCGCCGAGCGCGCCGTGGCGGCCATAGCGCCGCTCCCGGACGTGATCACCCCCTTCCCGGGCGGCCTGGCGCGGAGCGGCAGCAAGGTGGGCTCGCGCTACCGCGCCCTCAAGGCCTCCACCAACGAGGCTTTCTGCCCGACCTTGCGGAGCCGGGCGGCCACGCAGCTCCACCCCGAGGCCAACGCCGTCTACGAGATCATCGTGAACGGCATCGGGGAGGCCGCCATCCGCGAAGCGATGAAGCAGGGGATCCTCGCCGCCTGCGCGAGCCCCGATGGCGACGAGGGCATCGCCGCCATCTCCGCCGGCAACTACGGCGGCCACCTGGGGAAGTTCAAGTTCCATCTCCACGAGGTGCTCCGGTGACCGCGGCGGCGCCGCCAGGCTAAAGGCTCGCCTGGAGATCGGAAGCCGAAAAAATCCCCGCCGGATCGATGGCCGGGCGTTCGGCCGGACTTCCTCGGCGCCCCCGATTCGGGATCGTGTTCATCCGGCAGCAGATGCTCAAACACGGCGCGCCCGCGCCGGAATTTGAAAGCGGCTCCGCTCATTTTCTGGTCCGCTTGTGGGCCAGGCCCAATCCGCATCCGGATAAATCCTCCCGTTGATTTTTTAACTGGGCAGCGAGTTCAACGCCCCCTCGATCGCCTCCAGGAAGAAGTAATCCCCCCACATGGTCGAGGCGTCCACGCCCCAGCCGCGCGGGCGGTGGTAGACGCCGTGCAGCAGGATGCCCTCCTCGCCGGCATGCCCCTCGGCCAGGTACTCCTCGCCGGCGAGGGTCTCGAGGATCCGGGCGGCCGCCTGCCGGCATTCCGAGGCGAGCGCCGGGTCGCGAGTCGCCTCGGCCAGGAGGCGCAGGCTGCAGGCGGCGATGGCCGCCGCCGAGCTGTCCTTGGGCTCGTTGGGGATCTGCGGCGCTCCGTAATCCCAGTACGGGACGCCGTCGGCGGGGGTGCGCTTGAGGTAGTAGCGGGCGCAGCGTTCGGCGGTCTCCAGGAACTCCTCCTCCCCGCTGTAGCGAAACGCCTCCGCGAAGCCGTAAAGCGCCCAGGCCAGGCCGCGCGCCCAGCAGGTGAAGGGGGAGTAGCCCTGCTGCGTCGACAGGCAGCGGAACTCGCCGCGCCCCGACTCGGCGTTGAAGATGGCCTCGTGGGCGACGCGGCCATCCTCCTCGCCGAGGCCGCTGCCGCTCTTCCGAACCAGGTAGCGGGCCGTGGTGCGGCAGTGCTCGAGGGCGCGGCGGTGCACCTCGGCCGGCGCGCCGTGGCGGGCCGCCCAGAAGAGCAGGCGGACGTTCATCAGGATGTCGACGAAGAGGGACTGCGGACCATTGAAGGAGTAAAGGAAGCCGTGGGAGCCGCAGCCGTTCCAGCGGAACGACTGCACCGTGCCGGCGGTGACCAGGATGTCGCGGACACGATCTTTTTGCGGATCGCCGGCCTCGAGGAGGTCGTGCCAGCGGCCGTAGCTCGATAAGAAGATGAAGCCGAGATCGTGGACGTCGCGGTCAAAGCGGCGCGGCTCGAGCTTGCGGCTGAAGCGCTCCGCCTCCGCCCGCCAGGACGGCTCGCGGGTGATCTGATGGAGGATCCACATCTGGCCGGCGTAAAAGCCGGGGGTCCAGTCGGTCCACAACTCCCTGGGGCGGTACCACTTGCCGGCCCGGGTGTGGACCGGCGCCGGCCGATCGGGAGTCCAGGTCTTCAGGGTGGCGCGGAGCTGCCGGGCGGCGAAGGCGATAGCGCGCTCCAGGCGCTGGCGCAGCGAGTCACCGGTTAAAATCGAGGTCGATATCATATTGACTATTGTAACAAACCTATCAAAATGCACCCATGCTCATCCAAGCCCGCGGTTTCGGATTGAACTTCGACCGGCTCTCCAGCTCCGGCGACCGGATCTGCCTCCGCGATCCCCGCGGCCGCGGACCGCGGCCGGGCTTGTTACCGGAACGTCACCGTGGCTGTCTGGAGCTGCGGGCCGCCGGCCCATTTGTCGCCATCCAGCGCTACACTGTCACCCCGGAGGAAGGCCGGCTGTTTACCCGGGCCTGCCGCGACGACAACTCCATCCACAGCCTGGGGAACGTCATTCCCGGGGCCATGACGGCGGCGCGGATCCTCCTCCTGCCGGAGGTCCTGTTCGCCGGCGGATCGGTCCAGAGCCTGCGCTTCCGCTTCCGCGCCCTGGCCCGCTACGGGGCGGTCTTGACCAACCTTTACCAGTTCCAACCTTCCGGATCTGAAAAGGGCTTCGAAGCGACCATCAACACCTGGCAAGAGGGCGTCCACGTGGCCGAAGGGAGGATCCGACTGAAGATTCCCGAGGCCGAGGTCCCTCCAGGGCTCGCTTCCCTTCCCGCCGCGCATCCGGAACGGACCGCCTTGACGCTCTTCTTCCACAGCCTCCGCTTTGAGGCCGAGGCGTTCTTCGAGCTTGCGGGCCTGGTCTACCCCTGCGCCTACCTCGCCGCCCTCCCTTCGGGGGAGATGGTGCGGAGCTTTTCCGGAGAAGGCGGCCTGCTCAATTCGCTCGAACTGGAGTTCCCTCAGAAGCTCCCCATCGTCTCGGCCGCGCCACCGCCGGTGGTCCAGGTGCAGCGCTCTTCCAAGGTGCGCCTGGCCTTCACCAAGGTCTGGACTTGCCTCCTCTCCGGCCTGGAGACCATCGGCAAGGGCTTCGCCATGGTCCTGCCGGGAGCGGCGACGCCGGGGGAGCAGAAACCGTCCCCGGCTTAAGCTCTCATTCCGGAACGACATTCTCAAAAAGCCAAAGGTTTGATCTCCACCACCGTGAGGCAGACTCTGCTTTCCTACGCTACCACGCCATGGCAGAGGTGCTGGTCGGCCTGGGGAAGATCGACGAGGGCAGCAGCCCCCGAAAGCTTCAGGGTACTACTCCAAGAGCCAGGCAGTGTGAAGGCCGGGATTTCAACAGCGGCCATCGCCGCGCCAGATCATGCTCTCGCGTCCTCCCGCGTCCAATTGAAAAGTGTCCGGATACCTCGACTTCAAGCTCTCCATCGCTTACAAGGTCATCAAGCTCTGGGAGGTCGATCCGCGGCCCATCTTCGAGCTTGAGAGCCCCGGCCTCCTGCCGTTTGTCCCGTTCATGGCTGGGAATCCGGAGAGCCTGGTGTTAAAATCGTGTGAAAAGATTGCCAAATGCTCAGAAGCGCTGGCCGGTATGGAAACCAAGCGAGAACTGTTGGCCATCCTTTCCGGCCTGGCCGGCAAGGTGATAAAAGATGAGGTCTTGAGAGGCCATTTGATATCGGAGATCCGGGTCATGGGTGAAAACTTCATTTTAGATTATTTCCGGGAAGAGGGGATTGCGATCGGCAAGGTTCAAGGTTGGGAAGAGGGCCGCCAGGAGGGCCTCTTGGAGGGGGCTAGGCAGGAAGCCCGCCTGGCCGTCCTCAGGGTTGTGAGGAGGCGCTTTGGAGAGCTCCCGCCCGAGCTTTCCGAGCGTCTGGAGGTTTTCAAGGACCTCCAGAGGCTGGAGAGCCTCCTCGATGAGGCCATGGTCTGCCCCAGCCTGGAGGCTTTCCTGGCGCTCCTTTAGAAAGTTCAGCGCGCCCTTCCCGGCGGCGCTGTCGTAACCCCTGGCGCCGGCCTTCTTCACCCACTCCGGCGTGGCGTAGCGCAGCCACGACTCGGCAGAGGTGAAGCGGCAGGCCGCTTGCAATTCCCGCTCGATCCAGCGCTGGGCCGGCGCCGAGAGAGCAGAAACTGTCTGCGGCGGAAAAAATCCGCCGCCGCGATGACCAGGTGGCGTGGCGCATCTGGCCTCAGAACTACCTCTTTACCAAGTGACCCGACTACCGATGGGCGATCCGATAATTGCGAATCGTCGCTACTCCTGGGGGGAGGAGGCCAAAGAGGCCCTTCAACGAATCCAATGACAACTGGAACAAATTTTTGTAAAATAAATATGGCTATGTTATTATGTATATACAATTATCGGAGGTTCCAATGCACCGAACAACGATCATGCTCCCAGCCCAATTGAAATTTAAAGCCGCCCGCCAGGCCCAGCGGCTGGGCATTTCTTTCGGCGAACTGGTACGGTTTTCCCTGGAAAAGATCTTGAAAAATTCCAAAGCTCTCCATGACGATCCCTTGTTCAACGATCGGGCCGTCTTTTCAGGAAAAACTCCAAAAGACGTGGCTAGACGGCACGATAAGTATCTCTACGGGATGAAGGAATGATTTATATTGACACCGGAGCCTTCCTGTCCCGCCATCTCAAGGAGGACGAGCATCACCAGGAATCCAGCCGCGCCTGGGAAAATCTGCGCCGGCGCCGGGAACCATGCTATACGAGCAACTTTGTCCTGGATGAAACCTTCACTCTTCTCGCTCGTCGCGCCGGATATCGCTTCGCCGCCGAGAGAGCCCGGAACCTATTGAACTCCCAGCTTCTCGTGATCCTTCGCCCGGAAGCGGAGGATGAGCTGAAGGCGGTGGATTTCTTTGAAAAGTTCAGCGATCAGGAAGTGAGCTATACCGACTGCATATCTTTCGTCTTGATGGGGAGATCGGTACTCTCGGGTTCGCCTTCCGCGGCTCGACCGGGTCCCTTTCGATGATCTGGCTCAGTGTGTCCTGGTGGTCCTTGCCCTGGAACGGTGGCCGACCGGCGAGCATCTCGTAGAGGGTAACGCCGAGGGAATAGATATCCGTGCGGTGATCGATGGGGATCTTCTTCCGCCGGGCCTGCTCGGGGCTCATGTAGAGCGGCGTGCCGAGGAAGTCGCCCGAAGCGGTGAGGCTCTCCTGGCCCTCGAGGCGCGCCAGGCCAAAGTCAAGAATCCGCAGGCGACCTTCCCCGTCGAGGATGAGGTTCGACGGCTTGATGTCGCGGTGGATGATTTTGTACGAGTGCGCGTGATGGAGACCGTCGGCCACAGCCGCGAAAGATTCGGCCAGGCGGATGATCTCGGCCGGTTCGGGCAACGCGTCGCCGCGCTTTTTGATGACCTGCGCCAGCGTGTTGCCCTCGACGAACTCCATGGCGTACCAGGGGACCCGCTCCTCGATGCCGATGGCGTGGATGGTGACGATGTTGGGATGCGCCAACTTGCCGGCGATCTGGGCCTCACGGAGGAACCGCTCCACGGCCCTGGTGTCGGCCGCGACGGCCTTGGGCATCACCTTCAGCGCCACGCGCCGGTTCATGGAGTTCTGCCACGCCTCGTAAACCACGCCCATTCCGCCGCGGCCGATCTGGCGGCGGAGCGTGTAGTCGCCGAGGGTGCCGAGGGTGGCCGGCTCTCTCCCTCCCGAAGAACACTTTATAAAGGCTTCCAGATGCTCCAGGATTTCATGGCCGAGGGTCGGATGGGCGGAAAGAATTTTTTCTGCCTGCAATTGGTCACCGGCCAGCAAGCGGTCAGCGTAGTGAGCCGCGAGGTCTTCAAATCGCTGCTCCGCATCGTCTTCGTCTTTTCCCCGGAAACCAGGCAACGACTGGAAAGCCCGGATGAGGGTTTCTTGAAGGACCTCATCCACGTCCAGTCTGCCCCGGTAAGTGGGCTTGATTTGCGATCGGATGAAAGACTTCAACCGCGCTTCAAGCCTTCTGGCGAGCTCGTCGAACGCGGCCCGGTCGCCCGCCTGGGCTCTGGCCACGAGTTGATTCTCCCCGATTTCGTCCATCATAATCGGTGTCATCTCATCCCTTATTCCTCTGCCGGCGCGAAAAAGGGACTCGAAATCCCCTAAAAAAATCCCCAATTTTAAGACCCTTGCCCTGCAATGACTTACGGCCAGCGACAGGCATAACCGGCCGGCTGCCCGCCCCGCCTCCCGTAGGCTCGGGCCGTAGAGTCGGAAGGAGAGGAAGCCAGCGAGCGAACCGTTCAAAAATCCACAAGATCATTTTTTCTCGGAATCTGTCCGTGATCTCGGTCACTTTTCCTTGCGGCAGTCCGACCTGAAACGCTCAACCGGATCGAGAAGGCGAAGGTGACCTCCAATACCGCGACGATCACCAAGATCGTCAGGGTGCTGGAAAAGGCCGAGCGTCGAGGTGCAAAGCGCTGATTTCCCGAGAAAAGTCGCCAGTGACTTTCGAAGAAAAAGTCAGCAGCGGAACGCCGTAGTCGAGATGGAATTATGAACGGAGGAGTTCACCGAGCGGGTGACTGATGGTCTTATCGGGTTTGTCACGATGCCTAGCTGGAGGCGCGGGGCTGCCAGATGAGAATCTCCCCCTTTTGGGAAACCGCGGCGTCACCGCTGTAAAGTAGATAGGCCCCGTCGCCCTCTTCATGGGGGATGGAGAATCCCTGGATTTGTAGATGCTTGGCGTACAGGCGCAAGAAGCTGGGATTGTAGTTGCAGTTATACGCGAACGTCGGCAAGAGCGGGATCGGTCTCAAGGAGAGGATCGTGCCCCGGATCATCCAAGCTCCCGTCCGGAGCTCGGCACCGCCCAGGATGATGGTGCCGCCCTTCATCTGGAGGCCCGGGAAGTCCCTGACCGAACCCTTGACCGCGATGATCCCTCTTTTCATCCGCATGCCGACTTCCAGACCAGCCGAGCCCTCGATCAGAATGGTCCCGCCCTGCATCCCGGTGAGACTGCCCCGGTAGGCGGCTCCGACCTGTCCGCCCGCGTTGCCACCGATTCGGATGAGCCCACCCGACATCTCGCCGCCAACCCAGTCCGCAGCGTTGCCGGAAACGTCGATGGTCCCGCCCTTCATGTAGGCTCCCAGGTGCATTCCG
This sequence comes from Planctomycetota bacterium, assembly GCA_016209605.1. GTDB lineage: Bacteria > Planctomycetota > UBA8108 > UBA8108 > JACQVS01 > JACQVS01. Next base: position 31,548 of record JACQVS010000264.1, on the reverse strand, counting down.
GCGTTGCCGGCGACTCTGATGCGGCCGCGCGTCATGCCCCGGCCGATCCATTTGACCTTGCCAACGTCACCGCGGATCTCCAGATCTTCGCTGGCCTCTCCCTCGACCTCAAAGAAATCGTCGAGGCGGCGCTGCCGTTTGCCCAGGAACATCGGCACGGCGCGGATCTCGTCATGCCTTAGTTTCGCCATCACATCGGGCGAGATGGCCTCGGCTTCGAGCGGAACTCTGGGCTGCTCCTTGAGGGTCAGTGTGATCATGATGATCCCCGCGGCGCCGTCCCGAAAGCGAGGGCCTCCGACTCAACCGCATTCACGGATGTCCGCTCCTTCGACCCGATGCATCTCCACCGGGTAATTGTCGAAAGACATCGTGTAGTATTGTTCGAACAACGGCCGCAGATACTCCTCGATGTTCTCATCGAAGGAAGGATGGACGATGAACTCACGTCCATCGACCACCTTGCGGATGGCACCTTCCTCGACGACGACCTGTCCGCCCTTGAGGACGTAGCGAGGATACCGGAACATGAGCTCGCGGTCGGGATTTTCGTTGTAGATGGCCACGTCTGCATCCGCGCCCGGTCCGAGATGACCTTTCCGGGACAACCCGAGGGCCCGCGCTGGACCCGCCGAGGTGATGACGGCGATTTCGGACAACGTGTACTCCCGATCGAGATCGCCGAGAACAATTCGCTTCAGCGCTTTGGCCGGTAGTTTTCTCACACGCTCGCGGCGAAAGTCGACATCCATCAACAGGTGAATGATTTCCGGATAACGCCAGAAGCAGGCGCCATTGGGATGATCGGTGGTCAGGAAGATCCGCCAAGGGTCGTTGATGAGCAGCAGCAATTCCAATCCCACGGCCCACTGCACGGCGTTGACCAGATTGCTTCCCTTGTACACGTAGGGAACGATCCCGCACCCGGTCTCGTTCTCGACATCCAGGTTCCCCCACTTGTGTCCAGTGAGTTGATACAGCAGGTGCTGCCACGGACCATCGGCGGTGATGGTCACCGAGTTGCCGAACAGGATGGCGCCCGCATCCGCGGTGAGGTTGGGATGCGCGTTGAAGTACTCGGCAAGCGTGGCCGCTTCGGAGCGCAGCGAGTTCCAGCCATCGCCGCCGTAGGCATGGAATTGCAGGTGCGCCATGTGCGCCCGGTATCCCTCGAGCAGCTTCATGGTTTCGAGCGTGGTGCTGATGTTGCCCGGCGCCCCCAGGTTGTTGCAGTGAATGTGAAGCGGGTGCGGCAATTGCAAATCATTGACGATCGCGGCCAGGCTCGCGATGATTTTGGCGGGCGTCACCTTGCTGTAGCCTTCGACCGGCTCGGAAAGGATCTTGGCATCCTTTCCCCACTTCCAGGCGGCGACGCCGCCGGGATTGACCGCCTTCACTCCGTAGCCTTTCGCCGCCCAGATCAGCCAGGCCACAACCTGCTTGGCACGCTCGGTTTCGCCTTCCTCGAGCAGGTCCAACACCAGCTCGTTGTTGGCCATCAGCACGCAGCAGGACTTGTCGACAATGGGCGTGTCGCGGAGCTCTTCGTGCGTGTGCCGGGCCGAAAGGATCGGCACGGCGGCCTCGTTGACCGTCGTGTACCCCAGCCCGGCGTACAGGTACCCGGTGGCAAAAGTGGTAGGGGTGATCCCGCCGATGCCGGCGCGAAGCTCCGGCGAGTGAATGAACTTGACGGCCTCCCGTTGATTTTCGGGAGTCATCGCCCTGGCGAAGTTGAGCGCTGCGCCGGCGACGTGCGTGTGGACGTCGACCCCTCCGGGAAAGACGACCATCCCGGAAGCATCGATGGTCCTGACGCCCGTTCCCTCGACCTCGGCGACGATGCGGCCATCCGAGATGCAGACATCCTTGACTTCACCGTGGATGCCGTTGGCCGGGTCATAAACTCTCCCCCCCGTTATTCGGAGCATACGTTCTAAGCTTTTCCGGCTTTCTTCATGCGCAGGGTACCTTCTTGAAAGAAGCAGGCAACCATGCTGGCTTCGCCTTGACCTGTTCGTGGATGCGGCGGATCACCACTTCGTCGGTGGGATAGGGCGACTGGAGGATCGGCCTGAGGGGAAGTGGAATCTCATCCATGCGATAGACGGTCCCAGGCGCGCTGATGCCCATGGCGGCCGTCGTGATGTGGACGCGGGCCAAGCGGCTGGTGCGCGTTACTTTCGGATCCAGCACGATGGTCGGTATCCTCGCCAGGTGGTCGATGGCCGGCTGCGGCATGGTAGCGCCCGGATCGGCGCCAAGGATGAGCGCGGCGTCGTTGTCTCCTCGGACCAGCAGGTCGACCGTTGAAAATTCGCCCGGATTGAACCGAGGGTAACCGCGGCACAAGTTTACCCCGAACGGAAAGCCGGTCGTCCAACGCATGACCACGTCCGCCCCGGTAACGTTGCCATGTCCCCGCATCGGCATGCATACGAATTTGGTAAATGCGTTCAACTCCGCGACCAACGCCAGGACTGCAGCCGAATTCATGTGTTTTCCGCGCGTCATCGACAGGCCCATCCCGAAAAAGATCACCCCGAAGCGGGCGTTTTTCATCCGGCCGACGAGGTCCTGGAGCTGCGCGAGAGTCAGTCCGGTTTCTGCAACGCGGGCCTGGTCGACGGGTTGATTCTTGACGAGAGCACGCAGCGTGGTGATCACCTCGAAGTCTTTACCAGGCCTTACCTGGAGGAAGATATCCGCAGCCCTTACGCTGGGAGTCTCCCGGACGTCGACCAGGACCATCGTTCGGCCCTTGCGGCCCATGGGCACGTGCTTGCCTTTCGGGGTCAGGGTGTATTTGGTGAAGTGCCGCGGATGGCAGTCGGCCGGATTGCCTCCCCAGTAGATGATGAAGTCAGCTCGGTTCATGACCTCGCCTAGCGTGCACGTGACTTTACCACCCAACTGGGCGGCTATTTCGGTTGGACCGTGTCACAACGAGGTGTGGCTGTCAACCACCCCTCCGATCCGTTCGGCCAGAGCCACTGCGGCTCGTTGCGCCTCGCAGGTAATATTGCTGAGCCCATATACCAGAGGCATGTCCGCCTCGTAGAGATAATCGGCTGCGGCCTGCACCGCTTCTTCGACCGAGGAGGGTTGGCCATCGATCAGCGCGTCGGGATAGAGGTGTTCTGCGGTATGGTTTTTGAACCACGCTTCGCCGAGACCGCAAGCCAGCTTGGTCTTGACGATGCGATCGCCTTCGGCGTGCAGCTCCATGTCGTCACACACGCAGCCGCAGAAGGTACACGTGGCGTTTTTTACAACGGTATGGGTCATTATTTTCGCTGCTTATTCGGTATCGCTGTCCCCTCGGGGGGAATTTGCGCCCGGACCGGGCCTGATGATGAAACTTCAACCAAGGGCCCGCCCGCGACAGCTACCCCGGATCCGCCGTGGCATGTACCGGCCGATCTCGGGGTCGATCAGCTCCCATGCCTTCAAATCCTCGACCGCCGCCGGATCGGGATTCTCTGAAAACTGCGCCGTCTCAGGCCCTCTGGCATCTCTATTAATTCTTGTAGATTTTGCTAGACCCATTGCGTTGGCCTACCATTTCTAAAAAGCCCTGTCTTTTCTGAAAACCACTGCCTTCCGAACACGACGAACCAGCTCCACGATCTTTCTCAAGACTTTTCGCCGGTTGGCGCTGCGCCAGCCACGGGTTCGATCTCGACCTCCCAACCCTTGGAAGTGGGCATCCCGGTCCCATCGGTACTCTGGCCCATGAGCCGGCAGGTTGGGGGGCCATAGGGGATGAAAACCATCCCTCGGGGCACTTTCCCGTCTTTTTCTCCATGTTCCTTGCATAGAAACGTGCCCTCTCCGTTCTCAGAACGAACCAGGACGGCTCCTCCCGAGGAAACTCCAATCTCTTTCATGTCCTCGGGATGCATTATCAGTGTGGTGACCAGGGCCTCGTATTCGGCGTTGTCCTTGCCGACATTGATCTGTCTCCCTTGCTTGGTCGTGCGACCTACGTTCATGATGAAACGTTTACCGGCCACCTCTTCCTCCGTTCATGGAGCAAAATTATCCTTTAGCAAGGGCGTTTGAATAACTCGCCGGTCACGGAAAAGACAGATCAAACATCAAGAGCGGGTCATTTTCTCCCTGGAGAGTGCGGAAGTCAAGTGGCGAAGGCGCCAGCAGTGAGATCTGCACCCACGCTGTGAGCCCGGCGCCGTCCTTGGAAGCGCTGCTCCAGGTACTCGAGAAAAATCAGTGACAGCGTTGGCAACGATATAAAAAGCAAGTCGGTGGCTGTGACCGCGCCAGCGCGGTCCCAGTAACATACCGCCGGGGCTGGCTACCCGGAGAACGGCCGGCAGGAGCTCTCGTCGGCCGTCGGATCAAAATCCTGCTCCGGATACGGAGCGCGGATGGGCCCCGACCCTTGGAAGATGCTCAAGAGTACCAGGACGGGATCGGAAATTTCGATTTCACCATTGTCGTTGGAGTCTGCGGCGTCAGGGCAGTACGGGGCTTCCATGCCCAGGAAGAGGTAGCGGAGGGTGGAGACCACGTCCGAGACATCGACGGCGCCGTCATCGTTCGCGTCGCCTCGGATGAAACTCGCGTCGTGTTTCTCATCGAGCTGGAAGTAGGAATCGGCAACGCCTACAGGCAAGGCGCCTCCGCCTCCTTCCATGCCGGGCTTCCGGTCCATTTCCTCGGGCGCGCAGGCGATTGCCGGAATCGCGCCCTTGAGCACCACCGCGCCATCCGGGTTCTTGATCTCGACGCCGTGGCCGACGAACTCCGAGATCTTCGTCTTGCCAAACGGCAGCGCCGTTCCTTCCACCGCTTTGAACTCGTGATTCGCAGCGCCTCTCCAGCCGGTTTTCAGCTGGCCAATGGACGCTGAGGCGCCACCCTCCCCGGGCTGGATGAGGATGACGTCATAAACGGTGTGCGCCTCGAGGCGGGCGACCTCGACCTCGAGCTCCTCCCCCTCGATCTCGATATCGCCCACGGCATCCGCGTCGGGAGCCGGATCCGGCCGGGTGAGATCCGCCTCGCAGGGTTCGTCGGCCCCCGGCGGATTGCCGCCGTGACCGCCGTCATTCGGGCGGTGGAAACCGCCCTCCATCAATTCCGCAACCGCGCCCGTGAGAACGGTGTTGCCTGCCGAGTCGACTACTGAGAACGTCGCCCCGACGAGATCGGCCACACCCAGAGCCCCCAATGGCAGCTTGTCGCCGCGGGCGGTGTCGAGGCGCAGGGCGCCGCGGCCAGCCCGATGCGCAGCGATCCGCTCGCGCTTCTCTTCGAAGCAGACCTGGACACTGCCGGTGATCGTGACCGCGGGATCTCCCGCGCCGGTCACGGTGACGGAGCCCTGGCCCGCGGCCAGCGCCGCGAGCTGCTCCGCGTTCACGTCGAGTCTCCCGATCCCGTCGGTTTCCAGGGTTACCGTCGCGTCACCGATTTTAAGTTCCGCGGACGCGATCTCGCCGAGCCCGCGAACGACGATCCAGTACTTGAGCTGGGTTCTCTCCTCATTCAAGTGGAAGATCGCGTACCCGCGGGGCGTGGCCGGCTGATCTCCCTCGGGATGGTGGCCGCCGACACCCTCGCCGGCCGGGGGGGGAGGGACGGACAGTTTGGCCGAGAAACAGCGCGGGGGAGGAGGATTCCCGTCATGGGTGGTGATGCTGCCGATCTTCTCGGTGGTCTCGCCCTTCGTAACCTGAACATCGTAGGTGGCGCCGGGCTCGAGGTTGCGGACGTGGACATGGATGGCGCTTCGGTCCCCCTTTTGCTTGAGATGGATGGACCCGCTGGCGTCCTGATCAGCCGCTCCCTCCGGCGGGGACAGCTTGCCGAATCCAAACTTAACCGGGGTGGCATCATCCCCCTCCTGGCCATCGCCGCCGTGAACAAAGACGGGGATCGAGATGATTGTACCCGCCCCCAGAACCATTGCCGCCAGGAACAAACCGCGCTGAACCTTCACCATGAAACTCTCCTTTCATGCTTCGATCTTACCGGTACCAGATCTGGCATGGAATCGATGACCGGACCTATCAAGCGATCCCTTCCCTGGAGATCGCCATAATTAAATTTACATTTTATCTCAAGAACCTTAAGAGAAGCTTAATATCTTCTGGAAAAATTCTTCGCAAAATTTTTTCGCAACCGTCTCCAACTCCGCGATGGTGCCTGGAGGGCTGTCCTTATTAAAAAATTCTTGAAGTACGGAGTGATCTCCTACCCCTTTTGATCCTTCACGGGCCTCAGCTATTTGGAAAAATCTGAAAAATCGCGCCATCTTTGAGCACCCCGAAAGCCTGAAGCCCGGATCCTGTGAAAAAACGAGATCGAGACGCGTGCACGGGGGTCGCCAGATCATCAGTTGATTGACTTTTGGAATAAAAAGACCCGGTCGTAACTCTTTGTCACGGCCGGGCTTAACTTGGTAGCGGGGGTGGGATTCGAACCCACGACCTCCGGGTTATGAGCCGGAGAACGGCGGTTTTCGCAAGTTCTTTAATTTTAACGCATCGGCATATTTCTCTTGAACTTATGGCCAAACTCGCCTAAGCTAACATAAACCTAAATAAACCAATTCCTAGGTCATCAGGTAGGACATCAGATTTGTCGGGACCGGCGATAAGTGGTAACCGGTTCATGTCCGGCCTGGAGCCAGGACCCCCATCGGGGAAAGGCGAGACAGATGATGCGATACGGAAATCCCAAGAGGATCAAGGTTCGTGATGAGCTGAGCAAGTGCTTCTACTGCCGCGCTTATGACACGCTCACAAAAAAACAAGTTTGGCTATCGACCGGCAGGACGAGCGTCAAGGCGGCGCTGGAGGAGAAGCGTCAATGGGAGCTGCGCGACGCCGCCGGCAAATCGGACCAGAAAGACGTTCTCTTCTCCAAGGCTGTCGCGGCCTGGCTCGATTTTAAACAGCCAGTATTGACCCCCCGCGGCCATGAAACTTACAAGGCCTACTGTGGCCACTGGCTGAAGCACTTCCCGGAGCGCGCCGTTGTTCGCGGCGTCACCAACAACCTGGTTGAGGGATATTTCCAATCGCGAGGTGTTGTGGTCAGCGGGAAAACCCTGAACCATGAACGTTCCCAGATGAAGCAGTTTTTCACGTGGTGCCGGAAACGCGGCTGGTGCGAGGGCGATCCTCTTTCCACGATTCCGCGCTATCCGGAGGAGAAACGGGAGATCCGCGTCTTGGTTCCCGAAGAGGAAGAGAAGCTCCTCCGCGCCTGCTCGGAGGGGTACACCGTCAACGTGATCGCCATCCGCAACCAAGGCGGCCGCGCCGGCGGAAGGGTCACAGACAAAACCAGCGAGTGGCAACAGACCTGCCAGCCGCCGCGCTGGCTACGGCCGCTGGTTGAGGCGGCCATCGAAACCGGCCTGCGTTACGGAACACTCGACCAATTGGAATGGGCAGACATCGATTTCCAGGGGCGCATGGTCCGCATAGCGCCATCAAAGATGAAGGCGCGTGAAGGAATCAGCGTTCCACTGAGCGAGAAAGCCATCGCGGTTCTCAAGACGTTGAAGGCGGAGGCGCGAAGCTTCAAGGTGTTCGATTTGCCGGAGCGCGGCGACGTGCGGAAGGCCTTCAAGCGGGCCGTGAAACGCGCCAAGATCCGGCCGCTGCGCTTCCACGACCTGCGCGCCAGCTTCATCACCCGCTGCCGGCAGGCCGGCGTCGACCTCGAGGTGACCGCCGCCCTCGTCGGCCACCGGGACGTGAAGACCACGCTCAAGTTCTACCGCCGGGTCGGCGAGCACGAGAAGCGCGAGGCCATCGCCAGGCTCTCCGGCTTCAACGCCATCTCGCAATCGAAAGCCGAGGCCTGAACATGATCGAGGAGCGCGTGGAAGATACCGGGATCTACAAACGGACCATCAGGACCGCCAATTTGAAGAACACCAAGGACGTCGAGGCGCTCCTGGACGAGATCGCGGACCAGGAGCTGCCGCAAGACGACAAATTCCTGGCCGATATGGACGCGGCGATCCGTGAGCGCCTGACTAAGATCAACCAGAAGTATCCGCAGCCGCCGCGGCCGAAGGTAATCGAGAGCGAGCGCCGCGATGCCTATCGCGCGCTCCTCGCCTGCGAGAGGATCAGGTGCGGCGCCAACACCGGCTACTGGTGGTTTAACCTCGGCCGCCTGAGCGAGCGCGCAGCTATCCGGCCGTTTGAACCGGAAGCCGCGCGCGGCCAAAAGGTGGTGGGCGGGGCAAAACGCGGCCATGAAGTGGTTCATGGAAATAAAGAAGACAAACTCGCCAGATGGTCGGAGCTGCAAAAGAAAATTGATGAGAAGATGAAGAATCCAGGCGTTTCTTACCACTGGGCTTGCCAGCAGCTTGCGAAAGAGTGCGCGGCTTCGTTCTCAACCCTCAAGCGCCGCACCAAAAATCCGAAAAATTAGTTAGCTCACTGCCCGCCACTGAGCCGTCGCCTTCCCTGTAAACTTCCAAAAACTGAATATTCAAAATTCAAACTTTTGGAGGTTTACATGAGCAAAATTCTTTCGCACGACTCAACGCTTGAGGGCTTTGAGCCAGCCTACACGATCCCCGAGCTGGCCGCCTGATCAAAAAGGCATCCCCAATTCTGGCGAAACAAAATCAATTCTGGAGAACTTGTCGGACGCCAGATCGGCCGGGGCGGAGCCGTGGTGGTGTTGCGGTCAGACTTTGAAAAATACCTCGCTGGCGCCGTTAAGGGAGGACCCGTTGCAACCCGTGATCCTACGAAGTATGGCGGCAAGCCGGGACGATGGGCAAAGAAAAAATAACTAGGAAAGAAGCGCGCCGCCAGCGCCTGGTTTTCTTGAGGAGAAGGAGCGCCGCGGCCGGAAGAGAAATTTCATGGATACTTTACCGAACAAAGTCGATCCTGTCAACGGGCGCCTGGGCAATGAAATCCATCCCATCGCCAATCTTTTCCCACTCCTCGCCGGAGCCGAGTTTGAGGCTCTGGTCGAGGATATCCGGCGGCACGGCCTGCGGGAACCGATCACGGTACACCCCGATGGCCGAGTCCTTGACGGCCGGAACCGGCTGCGGGCGTGCGAGATCCTCGGGATCGATCCGGCATACCGGACTTGGGATGGCAAGGGATCCGAGACCGCTTTCGTCATCTCGCTCAACCTGCATCGCCGCCATCTGACGCCGAGCCAGCGGGCCATGGTCGCCAGTGATGCGCTGCCGATGCTGGAAATGGAAGCGAAAGAGAGACAACGGCAACATGGCGGAACGGCGCCGGGAAAAGGAAAAAACACTGGTGGTAAAAATACCACAAGTGAAGGTAAGTCCCGTGACCAGGCCGCGGAGATGTTCCACATCGCGGCGCGCTACATCTCGGACGCCAAGAAGTTGAAGGCGGAAGCGCCAGAGCTGGCGGAGAAGGTGCGGGCTGGGGAGATGGATATCCCTGAAGCCAAAAAGGAATTAACCGCCAAACGGCGCGAAGCCATTCAGGAATCCTATCGCCAGCGCGGCGCGGGCGCCGTCCTGCCTGCCGAAATTGATCTCCGGCACGGCGACTTCCGCGAGGTGCTGAAAAATATCGCTGACAATTCCGTAGACGCCATAATCACTGACCCCCCGTGGCATGCGGCCGAGATCGAAAACTTCCTGCACCTCGGCAAGTTTGCAGCGCGAGTGCTCAAGCCCGGCGCGCCCCTAATCGCCTATGTCGGCCATTTGACATATCTCGACGCCGCGAATCGACTCGCCGAAAAACTGAAATTCGTCTCCTCCCTGACCCTTTTTCTCAGTGGTTCGCATCTATTTCTTCAGTGCCACAACATTCATGTCCTTGATCGGCCAATACTTTTTTTTGCCAAAGGCAAATATAAACGCCGGGGACCAATCGAGACAGTCATCCGCAACGACACGCCAGACAAGAGCTTTCACCCGTGGCAGCAAGGCCTACGGGCCTTCGAGTATCTGGTCGAGCGGCTAACGACAAATCCCGGCGACCTGGTCGTCGATCCCTTCGCCGGATCCGGCACGACGATGGTCGCGGCGCAGCGCCAGGGCCGCCGGGCCATCGGCGCCGAGATTGATGAAGAGAACTTCAAGATCGCCAAGGCGCGCATCGCCGAAGAGGCACGCATCATCGAGGAGGCACGCCTCGGCGAGTTGGCGCGCCGACTCGAGGGCGACACAACGGCACCGGCAGGCGAAAAGAAAAAAGAAAAGCCGCCAGGGCTTGAACTGTGGATTGATAAATGGTCTGGAAAATTGTCGGGGCAAGCACAATTATTTTCAAACCTTCTGGATGACGAAGAAAATTTCAAATACCTCGCCGATTTCCCCACCTTCACAAGAGAATTTTCAGACGCTATCGGCGAGTTGATTAAGATTCTCGCAAGTGTCAAGGCCCGCCTGCCGAGGCATGAAGGCTTGGACCTATGGGGGAAAGAGGCGCCGCCCCTCGACGTCGCCGACCTGGACCGCATCGCCCGGGCCGCCGAAGGGGTTAGGCCATGAATGAAAAAATGCTCGCCTCTCTCAAGCCCTCCGCCCGCCTCGAAGCACTCGAGGCTGCCTGCCGCGAGGTGCGCCGGAGCGCCGGTGGCCGCTTGGCTGGGCCAGTGCTCGAGGCCGCGGTCGCCCGACTTCAAGCCGAGACCGAGGCTACCATACCGGGATGGTGGTCACCGGAGATCGGCTCCCTCGCGCGAATCTGGCTTGATGGTGAAGGCGATCGGCTCCAGGCGTTTTTGAACGTGCAAGGAGATCCGTGCACCGATGTAGCAAATGCCGACCGGTTAGTTAAGCACCTCGCCGGCAAGGCGCGTTATGTCACGCCGTGGAAGCGGTGGATTTTCTTCGATGGGACGCGGTGGATTCCCGACTTGAAGGATGAAATTAAAAATTCCGCCACCATGGCCGCCTCGGGAGTTTATGCCGAGGCCTCCACCGCAACAACGAAGGAATTGCGGGAGAAGCTCGCTACCTGGGCGGTTAGATCCGAATCGTTGCAGCGGCTCGAGGCGATGATTGACCTGGCCGGTTCTCGACCCGGTATTCCAGCGCTTCCGGAAGAACTGGACGCCAATCCCTGGCTTCTCAACTGTCCAAATGGAACCATCGATTTGCGGACTGGTGAACTTAAGCCACATAAAAGTGAAGACCTGCTGACCAAGATGGCCGGCGCCGACTATCAGCCCGATGCGGGATGTGAACGGTGGCGGACTTTCCTCACGGAGATCTTCGCCGGCGACGAATCGATGGCCGAATTCACTCAGAGAGCCGTCGGGGCCTCGATCACCGGCGACCCACGCGAGGAGGTCTTCTTACTGCTGCACGGCGTCGGCGCCAACGGGAAGACCACCTTGATAGAGGCGGTGGCCCGCGCTCTCGGCGACTACGCCCAGGCGTCCGAGTTCTCGACCTTCCTCGAAGCCCGGCGCCGAGACAACATCCGCAACGACATCGCCGCCCTGCGGGGAGCGCGCTTCGTCTCGGCATCAGAGCCGCCATCCGGGGCGCGCCTCGACGAGGGCGTCGTCAAGCAGATCACCTCCCGCGATCGGATTCGCGCACGGTTCCTCTACCAGGAGAGCTTCGAGTTCAAGCGGTCGTGGATGATCTGGCTGGCGGCGAACCACAAGCCGGAGGTGCGCGGCACCGACCACGGTATCTGGCGGCGGATCCGGCTACTACCCTTCACCGTCAAATTCATGAAGCCGGGGGAGCCGACGTCGCCACCATACCTCCTGCCTGGGGACGACAAGCTCGCGGAGAAGCTGCAGGCGGAGCTGCCCGGCATCCTGGCCTGGGCCGTCGCCGGCTGCCTGGCTTGGCAACGGGAAGGCCTTGGCGAGGCGGGAGCAGTGACCGAGGCAACCGCCGGATACCGGGAAGAACAAGACAAGCTGGCGCAATTTATCGGGGAAAAGTGCCTTTTGGACCAGACGGTCAAAGCGCGAGCCGGCGACCTGTTTAAGGCCTACGTCGAATGGTGCGAGGCCAACCGTGAGGAGTTCTTAACCCAGACGGCCTTTGGCCTCCGGCTTGGGGAGCTTGGCCTGGTACGGGAGCACAGCGGCTGCAAATGGTGGCGAGGAATCGGCCTTCGTGTCGAGAATCCAAGCGGTAGGGACCAATAATGGACCGGTTGGACCCCCTTGGACCGGTTAAACGGAAACTTTCCATCATCGCGCATCATGGGAAAAGTTATGGATGAACCGGTCCAACCGGTCCAAACCGGTCCAAATCACCCTTGCCAGGCCTGCCGCGCCGCCGAGGCCTTGATCCGCTGCCCGGACGGCAAGGACCGTTGCGCCGCCTGCGCGGCGGCCTGGGAGGCCGAGGAGCTGCCGGCCTGGCGCCTCGGCCGGCCTGCTGGCGGGCCGCCGGCGGTCAAGGAAGGCGTGCCGGCGCAGACCTTCTGGAGCTGGCTCCTGCGCGGCAACCTACCGCTGGCACGCGATCCCGACTCGGGAGATCTGGTTCTCACCGCCGAGGCCCTGGTCGCACTGACGCTGATCTCGGCCCACGCGCGGACCGGCGAGCTGCGCGGGAAGAAGATCGAGCAGACCTTCGGCATGGTTCTCAGCAACTTCAAGAAGGCCGACAAGGCCGGCGAGGCGCTATGGCTGCTGATCGACGAACCGGCGGGTTACATGAGGCCGCTCCAGGTCCCGACCGGGATGATCCCGGCGGCGCCAGCGGGGACGAAGCTAACGAACCTCAGCCAGATCCGAGACGAATTCAAGGCCGGCTTCCTCCGCCTGCGCGAGCAGCAAGCGATCCACGGTCGGCTCAGAGATCTGGCCATGAAAAATTGAAATCAGACGCACGAAGCGACCCCGCCGCCGGCGCCAGCTTTTCAGCGACACGCCGGCGGCGGGAGGCCGCTGCGCCCCGGCTCTTCAGCCGGCCAGCGCCGCGGCTCCGAACCGTTCAACAATCGGAAATTTCAAAGGATTCAATCATGCCAACAACGATTAAAGCACTCGCCGAAAAGCGCGGCGAGGTTGGAATTAAAATCCAAGCGCTGGCCGAGCGCTGCCAGGACGAGAAAGTGCCCTGGACGGCGATCGATGAAACCGAGTGGAATTCCCTCAACGCCGAATACGACCGCTTCTCACGGGAGATACGAGGCCTCCAGGTCGGCGAGGAGCTGGCGGCGCGGCTGACGCCCCTGCCGCCGAAGCTCCCCTCGCGGCTTTTTTCCGATGACGGCGAAGAGGGGACGCCCAAGCCGAAGCCCGGAGGTGGAGCCGTCTACCGCGACCTGGCTGGCCGGGAGCTGCGTTCTTACACTCCCGGCGAGCGGCTCTGTCCCGAAGGGTAGGAACCGCCGATCGGCCGGCTGATCGCCGCCGCCGTGACCGGCCGCATGCACGAGCTGGATCCCAGCGAGTCTCGGGGTCTCCTCGGCGGGATTGATTCCAGCGGTGGATTCCTCCTATCGCCTGCGGCCAGCACGAGGTTCATCGACCTGGCGCGAAGCGCGTCCGTGGCCGTCGCGGCCGGCGCCGCGACCGTCCCGATCGATGGCGAGACGAACCTCGTCCGCCTCTCGAGCGAACCGACTCCGGGTTGGCGGTCCGAATGGGTGAACGTTCCCGTCGGCGACATGGCCTTCGAGCGGGTCACCCTGCGGCCGCGGACCCTGGCGGTGGCGATCCCGGTTGCAATCGAGTTAATCGAAGACTCGCCGAATCTTGGTTCGATCATCGAGAGCGCGATCCGGGAGCGCATGGGCCTGGTCATCGACCAGGCGGTGCTCTTCGGCCAAGGCTCCGAATCTACCCAGCAAGGCATCCGGAATACCAGCGGCATCAACACCATCACGAGTTTCGGCACGCCGGCCGATTTCGTGAAGTACGTCCAGGCGGTCGAGAAGGTTCTGACCGCGAACTACAGCGGTGCGATCGAGGGCCTGGCGCTGGTCCTGCACCCGCGCGACCTCTCGAAGCTCATGCAGCTCAAGGAAACCGGCAACCAGCCCCTGGTCCCGCCCGAATGGGTGGCGCGGCTGCGCAAGTTCGCGACGACCTCGCTCTCGATCACCGAAGGGGCCGGCGCCGAGAGCTCCGGCTACCTCGGCGACTTCTCTCAGGTCCTGCTCGGCGTCCGGACGCAGATCGCCGTGCGGATCCTCGACCAGGGTAGCGTCACCGATTCCGCCGGGACGACCTTCAACGCCGCGGCGCAACTCGGGAAGCTGGTCGTCGCCTACACGCGGCTGGACGTGGCCATCCTCCGGCCGGCCTTCTTCGTCCACATGAGCGGCATCATGATTACGTAGGAAGGAACCAATGAACAATCTCACAAAAAACACGAAACTGATTCGGCACTCGAACGCCGTGGCGGCCGGCGTGACCACCATCACCCCCAGCGCCGGCGTGGACATGAAGGGCTTCGACTCCTGCACCTTCATCGCGGCACTCGGGGCGATCGTCGCCGGCGCCGCGACCTCGGTCGAGGTGCACCAGTCGAGCGACGATGGCGTGGCCGACGCCTACGGCTCGCTGCTCGGCTCGAAAGTCACCGTGGCGGACGACCAGGACAACAAGCTGGTCTTCGTCGAGGTGACGCGGCCGCAGAAGCGCTACCTGAAGCTGATCGTCAACCGCGCCACCCAGAACGCCACCCTCGACGGGATCGTCGCCGTCTTGAGCGGCCCGCAGGCGGCGCCGCCGACGCACGACTCGACGACCGTCCTTGCCGGCTCGAAGCTGATGCATGCGCCGCCGGAGGGCACGGCGTAAGGCAATCTCCAATTCCTCGCCCGGGCGGCACTTCCCCCGCCGCTCGGGCGAGATTCAACATCAACATGGACAAGAACGACCTGCGAGACGTGATCTTGAGGAACCTGCGCGAGCTGCTCGACATCCACCCGCTCGAGTGCGAGCGCGCCGCGGCACGGATCGCCGAGGAGATCATCGAGCTCGAGGCGCGGAAACGGGCCGCGGCGGAGCGACGCCTCCTCGCCGAGGACCACCTCCTCCGGCGCTGAGGGGCGAAACCGGCGGCCCGTGCTTCTCCGGGCGATGGATCATCGGCGCGGATGATCACCCGGAGCGCGACGATGCCAGAGCTGGAAGGCGGGTTGGGGCGAATTCCTCGATTTTTAGCTATGGTGGGAGGAAAAGTGGTCCGGGATATGCCACGTGGCATATGGTCAGGCCGCTGCTGCCGGAGCCGGCGGAGCGCCTGGGCGCGGGAATTGCCGGTGGGCCTTGATAAATCGTGTACATTGTCAACGACTTTATCCTTTGGCGGCCTTCCATTGATCTTCCCCTCCGTGACCTGGTCGATGAGCGCCAGGACGTCGCGGCCGCGGGCCGGGCCTGGTAGGATGCCGCCGGCGACGGATGAGTCCGGGGGGACGGCACCCGCCGCCAGCCGCGGCCTGCTCCTCGGGAGTGGGCCGGCTTCTTGTCGGGGAGGTGCCGTATCGCCGCGCCAGGCGGCCCAGGGCGGCCACGGGCGGCCGCCGCGAGGCCTAGTGATGGTTGGGGCGCGGGGCCGTCTTGAACCCGAAGCCGTTTGGCAAAAAGTGGGAAAAATTCCTAGGACATCAAGTAGTACATCACGATTGCGTTAACTTTTGGCACAAAAAAAGCCCGGCGCAACTCTTTGTCACACCGGGCTTTATATGGTAGCGGGGGTGGGATTCGAACCCACGACCTCCGGGTTATGAGCCCGACGAGCTACCAGCTGCTCTACCCCGCGATAACTGGCGATGGTTGTGGAAAAAGGAATCTTAATTGCCCGGATTAAATAGTCAAAGGTTTTCGCGCGAGGAACGCCAGATTTATACGCGCTATTTATTTTAGGCCCGATTCCTTGAGATTCAAGGTTTGTCCCCGGATGCGCTCTGGTGGAGGTTGATGATCAGCTCCACCTCCCCCTTGGGCAGCCCAACCGCCTGAACGATTTCCGGAACATTCCGGCCGGCCTGGTGGAGCTCGAGGATGCGGCCGCGGAGCTGGGGGCTGGCGGCCTCGCGGGGCGGCTCCCCCACCACCAGGTCGACCGCCTTTCCCGCCCCGGCTCCGGCCGGCACAGCCTCGGCCGGCGCCGGCTCGGGCGGCTTTGAGGTCGGCAGCCCTCCCGGCTCCTTCGAGCCGCCGGCGGCTTCCAGGAGCTGGCCGAGCTTCCTCGTGACCGCCTCGGCCTCGTCCAAGAGCCGGCGGAGGTAGGCTATCTTGGTGTCGAGGCGGCCTTCCACCTCGCGGGCGAAGTCGTGGATCTCGACGAAGAGCCGCTGGATCTCGCTGATCCCGCCGCTCGCGGAAGCCGGCCCGGAGGCCAAGGCCGAGCCGCCCCCTCCCCTGGCCCGCTGCGGCTCCTCCTCCTTCGACAGGCGGGCGATCAACCGCTTCCGGCTGAACCGGAGGAAGAGGAAGACGACGATCGCCAGGATGGCAAGAGGAAACGCCCAATAAAGCTTATCGGCCAGACCCCCATCAGCCAAGATCAGGGCTCCCAGCGTCATCCCGCCTGCTTTCATTTGGCCTTTCCCCCTGAAAGGAATTCTTGTTCAAACGATCACTTCAATCCCAGGATCTCATCGATGGTGTTGAGAAGGAGGTCGAGGTCCTTCAAGTCGAGGTCCCCCATGTGGCCGATGCGGAAGGTCTCCTCCTTGAGCTTGCCGTAGCCGTTGGAGAGCGTCATGCTGCGCTCGCCCAGCTTCTTGTTGAGGTCGGCCACCGAGATCTTGCGGGTGTTGCGGATGGCGGTGAGCGAAACCGACTCGTAGCCCGGCTCGGGAAGCAGCGCGAAGTGCTTCTTCGCCCACTTGCGGCAGCTTGTCGCCATCTCGAGGCGGCGGGCGAACCAGCGCTCTGGCTCCTCGCCGAAGATCTGGTCGAGCCGATGATCGAGGCCGTATAAAATCGGGATGCAGGGCGTCGTCGGAGTCTGGTTGCGCTGGTGGTACTTCTCGAAGTCGAGGATGTCAAAGTAGTAGCCGCGCGCCGGCACCGACCTGGCCCGCTCGGAGGCTCGCTCGCTGGCGGCGAAGACGGTGGTACCCGACGGCAGGCCGAAGCCCTTCTGCGTGCCTGCGAAGATGAGGTCGATGCCGATCTCATCGACCGGAATGTCCACCACCGCCATGGAGGTTACCGCGTCGACGAGGAGCAGCGTGCCGGGGTATTTCTTCACCACCGAGGCGATCTCTCGCAGGGGGTTCATGACGCCGGTAGAGGTTTCGTTGTGCACCACCGCCACCGCGTCGTACTTCTTCCTGGCCAGTGCCTCATCGAGCGCGCCGGGGAGGTTCGGCTTCCCCCACTCGACCGCCAGCTTGTCCGCCTGCTTGCCGTTGGCGATGGCGATCTCGTACCACCGCTCGCTGAAGGCGCCGCAGGTCAAGTGCAGGCAGCGCTCGGGGACAAGGTTGCGGATGCTCCCCTCCATGATGCCGCTCGCCGAAGAAGTGGCGAGGTAGACGTGGCCGCTGGTCTTGAGCAGCTTCTTCAGCTTAGGGATAAGGCGTGCGTACAGCTCCTGGAACTCCCCCGAGCGATGGCCAACTTGCGGCGTGGCCAGGACCTTGAGCATTTCCGGTCCGACTTCGGTCGGCCCCGGAATGAAAAGCTTCTTGTACATGATCAATCCATCCTGATTGGACTTATTGTGATGGCGGCTCCGCCATCGACCACAGCACCAGCCCGCTCCAGATCTTCGGGTAAAAAAAGGTGGTCTTGTGCGGGAAGATCTCGCCTCCATCGACCACGGATCGGAACTCGGCGGCCTTCACCGGCTGCATGCGGAAGAGCAGGTCTCCATCGCCCTTTTCCAGGGCCTCGCGCTCGCCGCTCCCTTCCTTGAAGTAGCGGATGCGCCAGTCGCCGTTTTTCTCCTTCACGAGGAGCGATTCGAGCCACTCCTGGAGCACGGTCCGCTCGAGGATGGCGTAATCGGTGGCGGCAGCGCCTTTCCGGGAATTCCTCAAGCCGGCCGGAATCCGGAACTTCCTCTTTTGCGCCCGGGTCTCGACCAGGAAATCGTAGCTCGCGTCCCCCTCCGGCGCCGCCTCCAGGTTCTTTTCCAGGACCTGCAAGGCTTCGCGGGTCTTGCCGCTGGTGTCCACCAGGCGGTGGGTCGCGAGGATGGAGAGCCCCTCTCCCACCAGGTTGCTGAAGACCATGGGCTGCCAGCCGCTGCCGGGGCGGGCTTGAGGATCGTTCTTCTTGCGCTCCCGGTAAAGCAGCGCCGTGGTGTAGCGGTGGTGTCCGTCGGCGATGATCGGCCTCTGCTTCCGGAAAAGCTCCTGCAAGCGGCCGATGGCCGCCGGGCTCTCCACCTTCCAGAGGGTGTGAGTCTCCCCCGGCTTCCCGGGGACCGCCAGGACCGGCGGGCCGCGGCTCTCAGCCTCGAGCAGGCCATCGATCTCCTTCTTCCCGTCCTCGTAGAGGAGAAAGATCAGCTCGAGGTGGGTACGGGTGGCCTCGAGCAGGCGGTACCGGTCGTCGACGACGTCGGAAAACGTCTTCTCGTGAGGCTGGACGAGGCGCGCCTCGAAGGGGAAGAGCTTCCCCAGGGCGATCAGGCCGCGGAAACAAGCTCGCCTTTGAGATCCCGGAACGGTGTACTCGCAGCCGTAGACGAAGAGGCCGGGCGATGGGTCGTCGGTCAAGATCCCCTGCCTCTTCCAGCCGAGGAGCGTCTCCCCGCGCCGGCGGTAGTCGGCCTTCTCCCCCGGCCGGTCTCCCAGCGTGAGATGGACGATGTTGCAAGGCGATTTCTCGAGCAGCCGGGCGTGCTCCTCGGGGGCGATGATATCGTAAGGCGGCGCCACCAGGGCGGCCGCGCTGGCGGCGCGGCCATTGCCGCCGGGGACTTTCCCCAGGTCGAACCGCAGCGCCCGGAACGGGGCGATCTCGAAGTTGCCGTCCGGATTCATGAAGCTATTTTTTCTCCCCCCTCTTCTCCAGTTCCTTTTTGCAGTTGGTCAAGGCCGTCACCGCGTACGAGGTGGCGAGCACCGGGACCTCCTCCATCCAGCGCTTCGAGGGGTTGGCCCAGGAGCCGTCCGGCTTCTGGATCCTCACCAGCTGCTCCGCCAGCTCGCGCGCCCAGTCGCGCTTCGCTCCGGCGGCGTCGATGATCAGCGGCTCGCCGTAGACGAGCAGCGCCTTGGCCATGGTGTAATAGTAGTAAAACAGCCCTTCCTGCCCGGTCAAGGGGTCCTTGGGGCTGGCCATGCCGGGATTCTCCTTGACGGTGAAGTTCCGGGAGATCCAGGCGAAGGCGGCCTGGACGCGGGGGTCGCTCTTCTCGACGTTGGCGTAGAGGAAGCTCTTCAGGCCCGCGTAGGTCATGCTGCCGTAGGAGGAGAAAATCCGGGTGCCGTCGTCGAGCGTCTCCTCGCGGCCGCGGGTGAAGTGCGGGCCGTAGCGGAAGCCGCCGTCCTTGGTGGTCCCCACCCTGGCCTTCTTGAGGGCCGGGTCGACCTCGGGAGCGTTCTGGCAGCGGGAGAGGAAGACCGCCACCCGCTTGTAGACGCTGTCGGCGCCGGAGAGCCCCGACACGTGCAGCGCTTCCACGGCCAGCTGGGAGTTGGAGGCATCCCCCTGGCCCGGATTGCTGCCGTAGCCGATGGCGCCGTAGTTGAGGTCATCCTTCGAGACGCCGCGGTCCTCGGAGAACTGCAGCGACTTGATGAAGCTCTGCGCCTTCGAGATCTGCGGGGCGTACTTCACCCGGTCGAGGGTGGCCAGGGCGAGGACAGACACGCAGGTCTTGTAGTTCTGGAGCGAGGGATCGCGGGGATCGAAAAAGCCGCCGTCGGCCTGCTGCTTGGAAATCAGGAACTCCGCCGCCTTCTCAACCAGCCGCTGGTCCCCCTCGCCCTTCCCGGCGCTCGCCAGGGTGTAGAGGGCGAAGGCGGTGATGCCGACGTCCGAGACCCCTTCGAGGCGCGGATTCTTGAGACCCCCGAAGCCGCCGTCGGGATTCTGCTGGCCCGCGAGCCACCGGGCGCCGTGGAGGATGGCGCCCTCCAGGTCACCGGAAGCGGTTTCGGCGCGCAGCCAGATCGGAAAAGCCATCATCGCCAGAATAAAAAGGACCACCGTCCCCTGGATAACTATCCTGTTTCTCATGGTCAACTCCCTGAATGGGGCTCAGCGCTTCTCTCTCTCAACCCGTAATGCGGGCTTCGCCCGCAACCGAGCTATCCGCAACTTCTCCGCTCCTGCGGAGAAGTTGCGGAGGAATAATCTATTATAGCTTTTCTCTTCCCCAAAATGAAACCTTTCAACCCTTTTTGGGGAAGTAGTCCTGCATGGACCGCACCGTCAAGGCCCGGCCCTTCAAGGCGCGGATGCCGTTCACCGCGGCCCGCGCCGCCGGAATGGTGGTGATGCAGGGGATGCTCTTGACGATGGCGTGCATGCGGATCCTGGCCTCATCGAGGTGGGTGCCGCGGCCGGTCGGGGTGTTGATGAGGAGCTTGATCTCGTCCAAGTCCATGAGGTCGAGGACGTTCGCCTTGCTGGTGGCGATCTTCTGCACCTCCTCCGCCTCCTCGATTCCGGTCGAGAGAAGGTAGCGCCGCGTCCCCGGCGTGGCGACGATCTTGAAGCCCAGATCGATCAAGTCCCGGACGATCGCGGGGATGTGCTTCTTGTCGCGGTTGTTGACGCTGATGAAGACCTTTCCCTCCATGGGGAGCGCCTGGGTGGCGGCGATGTGCGACTTGGCGAAGGCCATGCCGAAGTCATCGTCAATCCCCATTACCTCGCCGGTCGACTTCATCTCCGGCCCCAGGATGATATCGGTGTTGGGGAAGCGGTTGAACGGAAAGACCGACTTCTTCACGGCGATGTGGGAGAGCTTGATATTTTCATCGAAGTCGAGGTCCTTGAGCTTCTTCCCGATCATCACCTTGGCGGCCAGCTTCGCCAGCGGCACGTTGATGGCCTTGGAGACGAACGGGATGGTGCGCGAGGCGCGCGGATTGACCTCGAGGATGTAAATGATGTCGCCCTTGATGGCGAGCTGGATGTTCATCAGGCCCTGGACCTCGAGAGCGAGGCCCAGCTTCCTGGAAAGCTTGCGGATCTCTTGAAGAACGCTCTCCTTGAGGGAGTACGGCGGCAGGGTGCAGCTCGAGTCGCCGGAGTGGACCCCCGCTTCCTCGATGTGCTCCATGATGCCGCCGATCATCACCTGCTCGCCGTCGGCGATGCAATCGACGTCGACCTCGATGGCCTCCTCGATGAACTTGTCGATGAGGATCGGCAGGCCGGGATTGACCTCGAGAGCGTAGGAAACGTAGCGGTCGAGCTGCTCGCGCTCCCAGACGATCTCCATGGCCCGCCCGCCCAGGACGTAGGAGGGCCGCACCAGCACCGGGTAACCGATCTGGTCGGCCGCCTGTCGGGCCTCCTCGAGGCGCAGGGCGGTGCCGTTGGCCGGCTGCAGGAGGCCGAGGCGTTCAAGGAGCACCTTGAAGCGCTCGCGATCCTCGGCCAGATCGATCGACTCGGGGCTGGTCCCCAGGATGGGCACCCCGGCGGCCTGGAGGCCGCGCGCCAGGTTGAGCGGCGTCTGCCCGCCCAACTGCAGGATGAGGCCGTCCGGCTTCTCCTTGTCGTAGATGTTGAGGACGTTTTCGAGGGTGAGGGGCTCGAAGTAGAGCTTGTCGGAGATGTCGTAGTCGGTGGAGACGGTCTCGGGATTGGAGTTGACCATGATGGTCTCCCAGCCCTCCTCCTTGAGCGACAGCGCCGCGTGCACGCAGCAGTAGTCGAACTCGATCCCCTGGCCGATGCGGTTGGGGCCGCCGCCGAGGATCATCCCCTTCCTGCGGCCTTTCGAGTCCTGGCGGGTCTCATCCTCCACCTCGTAGGTGGAGTAGTAGTAGGGCGTGTAGGCCTCGAACTCGGCGGCGCAGGTGTCGACCAGCTTGAAGGTGGCCTCGATCCGGTGCTTCTTGCGCAGCTCCCGCAGCCGCCCCTGGGTGCTCGCCCAGGCGTTGGCGAGCTGCAAGTCGGAGTAGCCGAGGCGCTTGGCCTTGCGAAGCAGCTCCGGCGGGACTTCGGCAAGATCCTTGACCGCGGCGATCTCCTCCTCGAACTCCACCAGCTCCAGCAGATTGTCGAGGAACCACGGATCGATGCTGGTGAGGCGGTAAACTTCCTCCATGGACATGCCGCGGCGGAAGGCGTGGCGGATGTAGTAGAGGCGGTCGCTGTTGGGCTGGCGCAGCTTGTGGCGAAGCTCCTCGCTCGTCATGTGCTTGCCGTTGAGCCGATCCTGCATCGGATCGAGCCCTAAGCCGGCCAGTTTCACCTCCAGGGACTGGATGGCCTTCTGCAGGGCCTCCTTGAAGGTGCGGCCGATGGCCATCACCTCGCCCACCGATTTCATCTGGGTCGTCAACACCGGATCGGTGTCGGGGAACTTGGCGAAGTCGAAGCGCGGGATCTTGACCACGCAGTAGTCGATCGACGGCTCGAAGCAGGCGGGGGTCTTCTTGGTGATGTCGTTGGGGATCTCATCGAGAGTGTAGCCGACCGCCAGCTTGGTGGCGATCTTGGCGATCGGGAAGCCGGTGGCCTTCGAGGCGAGGGCCGAGCTGCGCGACACGCGAGGGTTCATCTCGATCACAACCATGCGGCCGGTCCTGGGCTCGATGGCGAACTGGATGTTGGAGCCACCGGTCTCGACGCCGATCTTGCGGATGATGGCGATCGCCGCGTTGCGCATGATCTGGTATTCCTTGTCGGTCAAGGTCTGGGCCGGCGCCACCGTGATGCTGTCGCCGGTGTGGACTCCCATGGCATCGAAGTTCTCGATGGAGCACACGATGACGGCGTTGTCGCGCCGGTCGCGCATGACCTCGAGCTCGAACTCCTTCCAGCCCTCGATCGACTCCTCGAGCAAGGCCGAGTGCTCCGGGCTGGTTTGCAAGCCGGCCGCAGTGATAGCCTCGAATTCCTCCTGGGTGCGGGCCAGGCCGCCGCCGGTGCCGCCGAGGGTGTAGCTGGGGCGGATCACCAGCGGCAGGCCGAGGGTCTTGACCGCCTGGCGGGCCTCTTCCAGCGACCGGATGAAGATGCTCTTGGGGAGGTCGAGGCCGCACTCTTGAATGGCCTTTTTGAACTCCTCGCGGTCCTCGGCGCGCTTGATGACGTCATAATTGGCCCCCAGCATCTCCACCCCGTACCGCTGCAGCACCCCCGCCTTCCAGAGGGCCGAGGCGAGGTTGAGGCCGGTCTGCCCTCCCAGGGTCGGCAGCAGCGCATCCGGCCTTTCCTTCTCGATGATCTTGGCCACCACCTCTGCCGAGAGGGGCTCGATATAGGTGCGGTCGCTGACCTCGGGGTCGGTCATGATGGTCGCCGGGTTGGAGTTCACCAGGATGACCTTGTAGCCGTCCTCCCGCAGGGCCTTGCAGGCCTGGGTGCCGGAGTAATCAAACTCGCAGGCCTGGCCGATAATGATGGGGCCGGAGCCGATGATCAGAACCGAGTGGAGGTCGTTGCGTCGAGGCATAGTTCCAGTGGATCCATGGCGCCTTTTAAAATTATTCGAACTTACCATGCTCCTTCACGGGATTCAAGCTGCTAGGCATGAAGATTTTACAAATTTCCCTTTCGAAAGCGAAAAATCCCCTTAAAATACCCGCAAGTCATGGTGCCGAAAGTCACCGTGCCAGAACGGTATAAGAGCGGACCTATGGATACCAACTATTCAACTCGAATCGAAGTCCTTTTCCATACCAGCAGCCCCTCTGCCCTCGGCTGACCGCCTCCGCCCCCCTGACGTCCCGCGCCCGTTGGCGCCGGGAGTTGAGTTCCCAACCTGACCAATCTTTGGAAAACCCGGCATGCGCGGCCTGATTGCAGGCCGGAGCAGCCTTTTTGAACCTTACCATGAGCACCGAATTGATCCAGAAATTAACCGCCGCCCGAAGCCGCCTCGAGGCGATTGCCGACACGGTCCAGCTTGAGAAGAAAGAGAAGCGGCTCAAGGACCTGGAGGACTCGATGAGCGCCCCCAACTTCTGGGCCAGCAACGACAAGGCCCAGGAGGTCATTCAAGAAGTCAAGGGCATCCGCAAGGAGATCGAGCCCGTGAAGAAGCTGCGCCGGAGCACCGCCGACCTCCTGGAACTCACGAAAATGGCCGCCACGGAAAACGACGAGAAAACGCTGGGCGCGGTGGGGCGAGACATCGGAAAGCTCCTCGCCGAGGTCGAGCGCGTCGAGCTGGTCACCACCTTGAGCGGCAAGCACGACCAGGACAGCGCCTTCCTCAGCATCCCCGCCGGCGCCGGCGGGACGGAGGCGTGCGACTGGGTGGCCATCCTGCAGCGCATGTACCAGCGCTGGGCCGAGGCCGGCGGCTACGCCGTGGCGCAGGTGGACTCGCAGCCGGGCGATGAGGCCGGGCTGCGCAGCGCCACCCTGGAAATCCAGGGGGAATACGCCTACGGTTATCTGAAATCGGAAATCGGCGTCCACCGCCTGGTGCGCATCAGCCCCTTCGACGCCAAGAACCGCCGCCACACCTCCTTCGCCTCGGTGGACGTGGCGCCGGACCTCCCCGACGACCTCAAGCTGGAGATCAACCCGGCCGACCTGAAGATCGACACTTTCCGCGCCAGCGGCGCCGGCGGCCAGCACGTCAACAAGACCGAGTCGGCGGTGCGCATCACGCATCTTCCCACCGGCATCGTCGTCCAGTGCCAGAACGAGCGCTCGCAGCACTCCAACCGCGCCCAGGCGATGAAGCTTCTCAAGGGGAAGCTCATCCAGGCCGAGGAGGCCAAGCGCGAGAAGGAGCTCGCCAAGATGTACAGCGAGAAGGGGGAGATCGCCTGGGGGAACCAGATCCGCTCCTACGTGCTGCAGCCTTACACCCTAGTGAAGGACCACCGCACCGGCTGCGAGGTCGGCAACGCCATGGGCGTCCTGGACGGCAAGCTCGAGCCCTTCATGGACGCCTACCTGCGGTGGAAGCGGAAGGGAGGAGCCGAGGCAGAACGATGGCTAAAGAAAAAAATTAAACCGCCAAGACGCCAAGAGCGCCAAGAAGAAAGAAGATGAGAAGAACATGAACTACGAGGAGTGGCGGGCCAGTCCCAACGGAAAGGAATTCCTCAAGAACATGAAGCCGTTTTTTCTGATCGCCGGCTTCATCGGCAGCTGGATCAGCATCGCCAACATCGTCTTCATCTTCCTGGGACTGGGGACGGCTTACAAGGTCGCGAGCTGTGGGGCGGGGGGCCGGCTCGAATCCTACCGCGTGACGCGCATCGCCTCCAGCTCGTCGCGGGCGGACTTGGCTGCCTGGGCGACGGCTTCGGTCCACGGCAAGCCCGGGCTCTTCTCGTGGGCGAAGATCACCGAGCGCGAGGCGTTGACCACGGCCCCCCGGCCACCCGGCAGGAAGAAGAGCCGCAGCGCGGCCGCCGGCGCCCCCTGGGCGCCGTAGCCGGGGACCAGGAAGAAGGAGCTGGGTAGCAGTTCGCGGAGGCGCCGCGCCGGCTCCGGCGCCGTTCCCCCCACCACCGCCCCCACCGGGCTCCAGCCCGAGGCCTCGCGCGATTCCTGCGCCCAGCGGGCGACGGCTCTGGCGACGCGCAGATAGAAGGGCTCGCCGCCGGCGTCCAGATCCTGAAACTCGGCCGCTGACGGATTGGAGGTGCGCACCAGGACAAAGAGGCCCTTTCCCCGCGGCTGCGCTGCTTCCATGAATGGCCGCACGCCGTCGAGGCCGAAGTAGGGATTGATGGTCAAGGCGTCGACCGCCGGCCCGGGGGTGTCGATCAAATCGCCCAGGAGGGCTTCGGCGTAGGCAACGGCGGTGCTTTCCAGGTCCCCGCGCTTGGCATCGAGGATCACCAGCAAGCCCTCCTTCTTCGCCTGGCGGCAAACCTGCTGCAGGGCGTCCCAGCCGGCGGCGCCGAAGCGCTCGAAGAAGGCGGTGTTGGGCTTGACCGCCACGGCATAGGGAGCCACCGCCTTGATGACCTCATTGGAAAAGAGCGCCAGCCCCAAAGAGGCCCTGGCGGTGTTGACGGCCGCACCCCCTCCGCCCTTCGGCTCCCAACCGCCCAGGCGAGCGTGGACTTCCCCGGGCAGGCGCTCCAGCACCGGGTCGAGGCCGACCACCAGGCAGGATCTTTTCTTTCCCATGGCCGCTTCGAGGCGGCTGGCAAAGGACGGTGGCGGGGAGGCGCTGGAAGCGGCGGTCGTTTCCATGTTGTTTTCAGGGTTTGCTCAATGCGGTGAAGGAAGCGGCAGCTCCGGCGGGTGCAGCTCGGCGTGATGCAGCTCCTTCAAGCGGGAGCGGATCCACTTCTCGTGCTTTTTCGCCTTGGCGGCGACTTGCCGGTTGACCTGCAGCTCCGCCTCCGCCAGCTTGAAAGCTTCCAGGGCGCGGGCGAGGAAGCCGGAGCGCAGGAAGCTCATGCCGGCCTCGTAAAATCCCTCCAGCGGCCCCAAGGCGGGGTACATCAGCCAGTAAAAGCGCCGGACGCCTTCGGGATAGCACTCCTTGATGAAATCATCGCGGTGCAGGTAAAGCGAGCGGATGAAGATGCGGTTCCCGGTGAAGCTCGACAACAGCTCATCCATGCGGTCCTGAGCCTTCTGGAAAAGGAACTTGATCTGGTTGAGCTTCTTGGGGAAAAGCTCATGCACCTCGTCAAGGATGTAGTTGAGCTCCACCTTGGCCGAGTCGCGGGCGTACTGCGGCGCGTAGGTTTTGACGTTGTAGTGCTCCTCCTTGAGGATGGAGAGCTCGTGGAAGATGTCCGACACGTACCGATCGAGAAGGTCGGTGCGGTTCTGCCCGCGGAAGACGCGGTGGCAGAAGTCCTTGAGGGGATGGATGATGTCATCTCTCATCCTCTCCAGCGACTTGTAATCGAGCAGGCTGGCGAGGTCTTCCGGGGTCAGCCGCAAGTCCAGCCGGTGCAGGCCCTTCTGCTCGCTGTACTGGAGCACTCGCCGCTCGTAGCGGTTGAACTGTTCCTGGAAGGTGAGGTGCGCCCGGAAAAAGAGCTCCACGATCGTCCACACCGTGTGGTCCCGCTCTTGGTCCGCCAGCGCGCTAGATCTGGGATTCTTCATGGGCGTGGATTATGATAGTCGCTCTCCTTCCCAGGGTCAACGACGGCGGGGAGAGATCCCGATCGAGCGGCCCCGGCAAGCGCGTGGATCCCTTTTGATAACCGGTCTTTTTTGATGACCGGCCTGGTCTCCAGGTCTAAAATTGGTACATCATCTGAAAACCGCCGGCCGTATCTTTATTCAGACTACTGCCAGGAAATCGAGGAATTTTCTCTAGATACTGATATAATCGGACCTGTTCATACCGGGCATTGCATTTGCGTATACGTAAGTCAAAAGTGCGCTAGCAGACCATCAAATTTCATGGTCTTGACCGGACCGCCCCCGCGGTCGAGCCAAGATTTTCTTAAAAACGAGGACTCGAGAATGTCTCTCCGTAAGAACTTCCTTCCGACCATGTCCTTCGGAATCCTGTTTTGCTGGATCCTGGGCAGCCTCCTCATTCCCCTGGGGTTTGCCAGCTGTTCCAAGAAACATCGCGGCTTTTTCGGCGGCAGCATGTCCATCGAGGAGGTGCAGCCGGCCGATGGCAGCACGGACGTCGATCCTGCCGCCACCATTGCCGTCAAGTTCTCGGCGTCGGTGAACTCCAGTTCGGTCACCGCAAGCTCCTTCAAGGTCACCGGATCGGAGAGCGGCGCGGTCGCGGGCACTTACGTCTTGAGCGAAAACGACCGCCGCGTCACTTACAGCCACGCCCAGGCCTTCAAGCGCGGCGAGACCATCACCGTCGCGATCACCAAGGACCTCCGCGGCAAGTCCGGGGCCTCCTCGCCGGGCCGCGTCTTTTCCTTCACCATCAAGCCGCCGGACGTCGTACCGCCCCCTCCCGAGCCCAAGGTCACGACGCGCGCCCCCGCTCCCAATGCGACGCACGTGGTCAATGACGCCCGCGTGATCATCGAGTTCGATCAGATCATGGACCCCTTGAGCTTCAGCTCGAGCACCGTCCAGCTCCTTGGCAGCATCGGAGGCCGCATCGCCGCGACGATTTCCGAAATCATCAATCCCGGTTCGCGCCGGCTCATCCTCACCCCGCAGCGCCGCTATTACCCGTTCGAGCGGATCACGGTGATCCTCGGCAAGGGCCTGCGCTCCGCCAAGAACGCCGCCTTCGCCGGGGAAACCTTCTCCTTCACCGCCGCCGGAAGCCCGCCGATCGGCGACCTGCATCGCGGCCCCGACATCCCCGCCAGCGGCGAGATCGTCGAGCTGGCGGCGGCCGACTTCGACCTTGACGGCCTCATCGACCTCACCGGCCGCACCGGGGGCGGCGCCGTCCTTCAGATCTTCAGGAACACGGGCAAAGGGAAATACACCCGGCAGCCGGACCTGCAGCTCCCCCAGGCGGCGCTTTCCATCGCCGTCGTCGACTGCGATGGCGATGGGCGCATGGACATCCTGGCTGGCTCGAGCGACCGCGCCACCCAGTTCAAGAACCAGGGCGGCTTCACCTTTCAGGGCCCCACCGACTTCGGGACCGGCACGGCGGTGCGCGGAATCGCCAGCGGCGACATCGACCACGAGGACATCAAGCTCGCCGACCTCGTCCTCGACACCGACCGCGGCTTGAAGATCTTTCTCGGAGGCCTGGCCGCCGCGCCGGCGCAGGAGATCGGGCAGATCCGGCTTTCCCGGACCGGCCTGATCCTCAGCGACCTGAACCGCAATGGCTTTCTCGAGCTGCTTTACGGCGACACCGCCGGCAACCGGATCTCCATCCGCTCCTTCACGCCCGGGCAGGGCTTCGGGCCGCCGCAGGAGCTGGCCTTGCCCAACGACGCCCGCGACGTGCAAGTGGATGATCTCAACCGCGACGGCCTCCCGGACATCGTCGCCCTGGTCCCCAAGATGCCCGAGGGGGGCGAGGAGATCCTCTTCCTGCCGCTGGGCGGCGGGGCCTCGGCCAATAACGGAGAGTCGATCCTCCTTCCGACCCAGGGCCCGTCGCAAATCTCTCTGGCCGACTTCGATGGCGACGGCTGGGTCGACATCCTCCTCGCCAATCAAGAGGCCGGGAAGATCAACTACAAGCGCAACCAGGACGGCCTCTTCAGCGCCGGCAGCCCCGCCGGCGACCTGCTCGCCAACGAGCCGGTGGCCGCCCTCATCGCCTTCGACTTCACCGGCGACGGCATCCGGGACCTCATCGCCGCGGTGGACGGCCACTTGATCCCGCTCCTCAGCGAGGTCGAGCTGCCGCCGCCGGACAACCGCCTGAGCCTCTCGGACGCGCAGGGGCAGGCGGGCGCCACGGACGTCCCGGTCGCCGCGACGCTCAAGAACGACAGCCCCATCGAAGCCTTCACGGTGGTGGTCGGATTCAATCCCGCCATCTTGACGGCCAAGGATGTCAGCCTCGCCGGCACCGTCACCGAGACCTTGAATCCGGACTTCAAGGTGGCGCAGCTCGAAAACGACCAGGGTTTCTTCTCCTACAACGTCATCTTCGAAATCATGGACCCTTTTGAGGGAGTGCGCCTTGTCCCTGGCGAGGACCGCGTCCTCTTCAAGGCGCTCTTCGACGTGAAGGACAGCGCTCCCGCGGGACCCACGCCGCTCATCATCCCCGAGCCGGGGGCCACCCCTCCGGTTCAGACCACCCTGTCGTCGAACGGCTTTCCGGTTCCGTTCACGGCCAGCGGCTCCACCTTCACGGTCCTCGAGAAGCCGCCGCCTCCCCCCGAGAACATCCTCAGCATCCTGCCGCTGGAGGCGAAGCAGAGCGACCAGGCTGTGGCCGTCAAGGTCCTGATCTCGAACGACAGCCCCATCGACGCCTTCACCATCCTGGTCGGCTACGATGCCGCGGCCATGACGGCCACGGCCGTCTCCCTCAACGGCACGGCCACCGACGCCGCCGCGCCAGAATTCACCAGCGCGCGCGTGAAGGACGACCAGGGCTATCTGGCCTATGACGTCATCTTCGACTTCCTGCCGCCCTTCGCCAGGAACCGCTTGCTGCCCGGGCATGACCAGCTGATCTTCAAACCGCTCTTCAACATCAAATCCGATGCGGCCCTTGGCCTCCACGACTTGACCCTGCCGGAGGCCGCCGGCGGCGGCAGCGACAGGCTCACCCTGGTGAGCGATGGCCAGCACGTCCCCCATAAAACGAACGGTTCGGCAATCACCATCCTCCAGGGCCCGCCGCCGCCGGAAAATCCCAACAAGCTGCGTTTCAAGGACCTCACGGTCAATGTCGGCAGCACCGGCAACCTCGGCACGCTCACCATCACCAACGTCGATGCGATCGACGCTTACACGGTCGCTGGAACATACAATCCCCAGGCCATCGCCATCTCGAAGTTCGACCTCGCCGGCACGGTGACCGAGCCGGTCGTTCCGGAATTCGTGGTCGACAAGATCCAGGACCAGGACGGCTATTTCATCTACTCCGCCATCTTCGACTTCATGCCGCCCTTCACCTTGAAGAAGATTTTCCCGACCAACGACCAATCCCTCGTCCGCTTCGTCTTTGACGTGCCGCCGGATGCGGCCCTAGGCGACACTACCGTCGAGCTGAAGAACCAGGTTGGCGATCCGCCCCTTGACAACGTCTTCGTCAAGGACGGCTTCAGCGTCTTCCCCGATCTCTTCTCCGGAAAGATCTCTATCCAAAACCCGCCGCCGCCCCCCCAGGAGGTCTTCATCCGCGGCGATGTCAACATGTCGCACAAGGTGGATCTCGCCGACTACATCTCCCTGGTGACCTATATTTACAAGGATGGGACGCCCCCCGCCTGCCTCGACACCGCCGACATCGACGACAACGGCCGCCTCGAGTTCGTCGACCTGGTGGTTCTCCTCGATTACATCTTCCGCGGCAAGATTGCCCCCAAGCCCCCCTTCCCCCTTCCCGGCCCCGATCCAACCGACGACCAGGTGACCTGCGAACAGGGGTATTGAAGGCAGGTTTACATTCCCTTGCAGGGAAACGTCTTATGACTTTTTAAACTTTGCCCTTGCCGGCGGGGAGGATCTCTTATAAAGTTTTAGGTGGGCTTTCGAAATCGAAAATAATTATCCGTTCTCCGCCCGGATCAATCCCGGCCTATCAACGGCATGGAATTGATCCGGTTTTTTTTTGCGGCGGCCGAAATCACTCGGTTCTTTTGATGAGGTGGAACCCGAACTCGGTCTCCACCACGCCGGAGAGCTCCCCTTTCTTGAGCTTGAAGGCGGCCTCCTCGAAGGCCTTGGTCATGGCGCCGCGGCCGAAGGAGCCGAGATCGCCGCCCTTGACGCTCGATGGGCAGCTCGAGCGGGTCTTGGCCAGCTCTTCGAACTTGCCGGGCTCCTTCTTCAGCTCATCGAGCAGCTTCGCGGCCTCCTGCTTGGCCTCGTCCTTGGTGCGGGTGACGTTCTCCGCAGCGTTTTGCGCTCCCTTGTAAGCGATCAAGATGTGGCTCGCCCGAAGGGTCTCCTGGCTGACTGGCGCCGGTGCCGGGGCGGGGGTCGGTGCGGGGG
>JACQVS010000255.1 GCA_016209605.1 Planctomycetota bacterium | reverse complement strand
GCTTCGAGCGCCCGGAGGAGGCGGGCAACCCGAAGGGGTCGCCTCCGAGGGCTGCCCGAAGGCTCGCGCGGAGCGCGAGACCGAAGGGGGCCGACGCAGCCTTATTAACCGGAGAATAAGGCGAGGCGGCCCAACGCAATATGGCGCCTTCGCAGCCGGCCGAGGCCCGGATGGATTTTTGGGAAAGGCTCTAAGGCTGCCCGCCGCGCCCAGCGCTCGAAACAGGCGCTTATTGAGCGCTGGAAGGCCGAGGAAACCTCCTCCGCCTGCGCTTTCCGGCGGTCCCCCTCGAGGATCGCCAGGGTTTCCTCCAGCGCCTGCGCTTCCTCCCGGCAGAGGTAACAGCCCTTTAGATGGGCCGCAAACCGTTCCGCCTCCGGAGGAGGCAGCTCGCCTTGCAGGAAGGCGGCCGCCATTTTCGACTCCGCGCAAAAGGATCGCCAACGTTCCAGCTCAGACATGGGACTTCAACTTCACCTTCAAGCGGCGCAGGGCGTGGAACATGCGGGACTTCACCGTGCCGACGGGGATCTCGAGGACCGCCGCGATCTCCGCGTAGCTCAGCCCCTGGTAAACGCTCAGGATCAACGTCAGGCGCTGCGGATCCGGCAGCTCCACCAGCGCCTCGCGGACGTCGAGGCGGGCGGCCAGGTTTTCCTCGACGCCCGAGAGGAACTTCGCCCCATCCACGGTCTGTTCGAGCGCCCGCCGGTCGTTCAAGGCCAGCCGGGGGGAGCGCCGCTGGCGGCGCAGCCGGTCCCGCCAGACGTTGCGGGCGATCGAGAAGAGGTAAGCGGAAAACGACACCAGCGGGCGGTACCGCTCGCGGGAGAGAAAAACCCGCAGGAAGACCTCCTGGACCAGATCCTCGGCGAGGCCGCGGTCCTCCCCCAGGAGCCGGAAGAAGCGGTAGAGCCGATTTTGATGGCGCCCCACCAGCTCCGCGAACGCCGCCGCCGCGCCTTGACGAATCAGATCCATCAAGCGGAAATCGTCCGCCCTTCTCGGATCCTTCGCCGGGTCGCTGGAGGAGCGCAAAAAAGATCTTTTCATCAATTTTTAGCGAAATTTCAGAGGTCCATTGAACCGCCGGCGCGCGCCAGGCGTTTTTCAAGATATTACCACAGGAGGTTTTCAATGCGACGGTATTTGTCACTCCTCTTCCTGATGGGCCCGTTCTTCCTGATGGGCCCGTTCGCGGCCTGGAACCTCGGCGCCCAGGAAAGCGAGCCGCCCGCCGGCCCGGCATCCGGCCCGGGCGCCGAGCCCGAGGAGGCGCCGCTCCTCAAGCTTCCCGAGGTGGTGGTCACGGCGACCCGCTCCGCCAACGCGACCTGGCGCCTCCCCTACGGATCCTACTCCCTGAGCGAGGAACGCCTGCGCGTCCGGCAATCGCCGCGCTCCCTGCCGGAGGCCCTCGAGGAAACTCCCGGGGTCTCCGTGCAGAAAACCGGAAGCGGCCTGGAGTCCCCGTACCTGCGCGGGTTCACCGGCTTCCGGACCCTCCTCCTCATCGACGGCATCCGGCTCAACAACGCCGTCTTCCGGGAGGGGCCCAACCAGTACTGGGGGACGGTCGATCCGCTGGCCATCAACCGGATCGAAACGGTGCTGGGCCCCTCCTCGCTGCTTTACGGCAGCGATGCCATCGGCGGCACGGTCAACGCCCTCACCCTGGAGGAGTTTCCGAGCGGCCTCCATCCCGGCGCCCACTACCGCTATGCCAGCGCCGAGCAGTCCCACACCGCCCGTGCCGAGGTCCGCGGCCTCCAGGGGCCGGTCGGCTACGCCGGCGGCTTCACCTGGCGGGACTTCGGCGACCTCATCGGCGGCCGGCACATCGGCGAGCAGGAGAACACCGATTTCCACGCCCTCTCGGGGGATGCCAAGGTCTCGTGGCAGGTCGCCCCCCAGCTCCGCCTCACCGCGGCGCAGCAGTCCTTCGACCAGGACGATGCGCCGCGCACCCATATCACCCGCGACGGCATTTCCTTTCACGGCACTTCCATCGGCACGGACCGGAAGCGCGACTTCGACCAGGAAAGGTACTTGACCTACGGCCGCGCCGAGTGGACCCCCAAGGCCGAATGGCTCGAGTCGGCCAGCCTGACCTTATCGCACCACCTCCAGAAAGAAGTGGAAGACCGGGTCCGCTCCAATTTCCGCCGCACCCGCCAGGGGTTTGACGACCACGCCATCGGCATCCAACTCGCGGCCATCACACCCTCGCCCCTCGGGCGCTGGACTTACGGGGCCGAGTACACCTTCGACTACATCGACTCCTTTCGTAAGGACTACAGCGCCAGCGGCGCCCTCGCCAGCGTCTCCCCTCGGGGTCCGGTCGCGGACGAGGCCCAGTACGGCCTCCTGGGAGCGTTCATCCAGGACGACTTCGCCCCCTTCGAGTGGGTCGAGGTGGTCGCCGGCGGCCGGTACAACTTCAGCCACGTCAAGGCGGCTGGTGAGGACATCGATCCGGACCTCTCCGACTCCCAGACCTTCGCCGACCTCGATGAAAACTTCGAGGCCCTGGTGGGGAGCGGGCGGGTCATCTTCCACCCGCTCCCGTGGCTCTCACCTTACGCGGGGGTTTCCCAAGGCTTCCGCGCCCCCAACCTCTCCGATCTCACCCGCTTCGACGTCGCCCGCAGCGGCGAGGTCGAGATCCCGGCGACCGATCTGGATCCCGAGCGGTTCGTCAGCTATGAAGGGGGCCTTCACTTTCACGGCGCGTCCTGGCACGCCAACGCGAGCTATTATTACACCGATATCGAGGACATGATCGTCCTCTCCCGCACCGGCCAGACCATCGACGGCTTGCCAGCCGTCACCCGGGACAACGTCGGCGACGGGTACCTGCAAGGCGCCGAGGTGGAGGTGGCCTGGGAGTTCTTCCGCGGCGCCGCGGCCGGCGGCTTCGGCCTTTTCGGCGGCTTCTCCTGGGTCGAGGGGAAGGTGAAAAACTTCAACCAGAACGGTATCCTCGACCTCAACACCATCGACAAGAACCCTCCCACCCAGTTCCTCTTCGGCCTGCGCTGGCAGGATCCCCAGCGCCTCGGCTGGGTGGAAGCAACATACCGGGTGGTGCTCCGGCAGGACCATCTTTCCCCGGCCGACAAGAACGACACCCAGCGCATCCCTCCCGGCGGCACGCCCGGCTACGAGCTGGTCGGGCTGCGGGGCGGCTGGAGGGTCTTCGAGCGCTTCAACCTCTTCGCCGGCATCGAGAACCTGACCGACCGCGACTACCGCGCGCACGGATCGGGCGTCAACGGGCCGGGGACCAATTTCGTCGGAGGCGTCGATTTCCGATGGTAAAACACTTTGAGCCTGTCCCAAAAATCCATTCGGGCTTCGGCCGGCTGCAAAGGCGCCATGCTGCGTTGGGCCTCCTCGCCTTATTTCTCCGCCTAATAAGGCTTCGTCGGCCCGCCTTGCCTGGCGTCTTTTCGCTCGGCCTCGGGCCTCGAAGCGACTTTCGGGACAGGCTCTTGGACCCGCGAGCGAGATTCATGACCACCAACCCCTCGCCGGGAATGTTCGCGGGGGCGGTCGCCGCCAGCCTGCTCTTCCACGCCGCCCTCTGCGGGCTGATCGAGGTCGCCGGCCTCCTTCCCTCGCCGGGCCTCGAGCCCTCGTCTCCTTTCCACCAACAAGGCGAAGGGGGAGCGAAGGTCGAAGCCTTGAAGGTCCATCCCCGCCTTCCTCCAAAGACTCGGCTGCGGGATTTCACGCTCACGCCACGCCTACAGCGGTTGCCGGCTCCAGCCCCTACCGCCCTCGAGGAGATCGATCCCATCCCGCCGGCGGAGCTGGCGATCCGAGCCGAGGCGCTGCTGACCACCACCGAGTTGAACCTTCTAGACGGAATGACCGCCCTCACTGAGCCTTCGCCGCCTCCCGGAGTCGACCGCCCCCGGCTCGACCAGACCTCTATCGCGCCGGTGTACCCCCGCTCCTGCCAGTTCGCCGGCCACGAAGGGCTGGCGCTGGTGCGAGTGGAGCTGGACGGCGAGGGGAAGGTCTTGAGCGCGCGCCTCCTCTCGAGCGCTGGCTGCCCGGAACTCGACCGGGCCGCCCTGGAAGCGGCGGAGAGAGCTCGCTTCGAGACCATGGCGAAGGGCGGCGGGATTTTCCGGATTCCCATCGCCATCCCCATCCGCTTCCGGCTGCGGTAGTTTTTCCCGGTGTCCCGATTTCTTCAGGGCAACCCTCTCCTCCACCGGAGACTTGCGGCCGCTCATCCTCCCCTCGTAACTTCTCTCCCCCCAAAAATTTACCTCTGGACTGCAAACGCCGTTCCGGACGCCCGGCAGAAAATTTGCACTCCCGGCGCATCGAGTTCCCATAAAATTTCTGGAAAGGAGTGAAGCTCATGAACGGCGTGCGATCGACCGCCATCCGCCTCCCTCTGCTGCTCGCGGGGATCCTGACCGCCGCCTCCACCGCCGCCCCTGGCGCGGTGGACGCCCTGATCCTCGACAACGGCGACCCCGGCACCTCGTCGAAGGGTGTCTGGCAGGCCTCCATCGCCGGCTCCCCCTACGGCCAAGATGCGCTCTATGCCCGATACCGGGGAAGCTACACCTTCGCGGCCCAGCTCGATCCCGGAACCTACCGCGTCCACCTCTGGTGGGCCAGCTCGAGCGCCCTGGCGACCCAGGTGCCGGTGCTCGTGACCACAGCCTCCGGCGAGCTCCTCAAGGTCCTCATCAACCAGAGCGCGAACGGCGGCCAGTGGAACCTGATCGGCACCTTCGACCTCGGAGCCAACGCCCGGGTGCGGCTCCGGGTCACCACCCGCAAGCCCGTTTGCGCGGACGCGGTGAGGTTCGAAGCGGTTCCCGCCGTGGAGCCGCTTCCAGACCCGGCCCCGCCCCCCGCCGATCCGCCCCCGGCGGACACCACCCCGCCGCAGGTTTCCATCGTCTCCCCGGCAAGCGGCGCGACCGTGTCCGGAAAAATTTCCGTCGCCGCCGCGGCGAGCGATGCCGGCGGCATTGCAGGGGTGCAGTTCCTCCTCGACGGCAGCCCGCTCGGCTGGGAGATCGCTTCGGCCCCCTACTCGACCGTCTGGGACACCACGGCGGCCGCCGAAGGCTCGCATCGCCTCTCGGCGCTGGCCCGCGATGCCGCCGGCAACACGGCGGCGGCCCCGGAGGTCCTGGTCCAGGTGCTCAACCTCCGGCCCCAGGGCCTGGTGGCTGCCTACGCCTTCCAGGAAGGGAGCGGCGCGTCCGTCTCCGATGCCTCCGGCTTCAACAACCACGGCTCCATCTCCGGCGCCGCCTGGGCGGCGGGGAAGTTCGGCAGCGGCCTTTCCTTTGATGGCATGAATGACCTCGTGCTGGTGCAGGACTCCAGCTCCCTGGACCTCTCCACCGGCATGACCCTGGAGGCCTGGGTGCAGCCGGCCGGGGCGATCTCCTACTGGGCCTGCATCCTCCAGAAGGAAGTCGACGCCTGGTTCCTGCACGCCGGCAGCTCGAGCGGCGGCCGCCCGGCGGTGGGAGGCACCTTCAACGGCGCCGTCCGGTACCTGAACGGGCCGGCGGCGCTGCCGCTCAACACCTGGACCCACATCGCCGGCACCTTCGATGGGACTCGGCTGCGCTTTTTCGTGAACGGCGTCGAAGCGGCCAGCGCGGCCCTGGCCGCCAGCCTTCAGGTCAACAACAGCCCGCTGCGCCTGGGAGGAAACACTTACTCGGGGGAGTTCTTCAAAGGCCTGATCGATGAGGTGCGCATCTACAATTACGCGCTCTCGCCGGCCGAGATCCAGCGCGACATGGGCACGCCGATCGCCGGCGAAGCCGCCCCCCTTCCCCCTCCTCCAGCTCCTCCAGCTCCGGCCGAAAACTGGGCCGCTCTGACCTGGAGCGCTCCGGCAGTGAACGCCGATGGGACGCCGGTGACCGACCTGGCCGGCTTCAAGGTCTACATGGGGACTCAATCTGGCGTCTACACCGCGGCCGTCGATGTCGGCCAGGTGACGCAGCACACGGTGACTTCTCTCGCCCCCGGCACCACTTTCTTCAGCGTCACCGCTTACGACCTCTCCAGCAACGAGAGCGCTTTCTCGGCGGAAGTTTCCAAAACCATTCCGTGACGATTCCACCACTGTTCCTCGACCGATGGGAGAAGTGCGCTGAGCACGAGGCAGGCGGACCATTCCAGGTCCGCCTGCTTTTTTTCCAGGCCTCCTCCAAAGCCCGGCTCCGAATGCCGGAGTTTCCCCTTTTCTAAGACCCCGATTTTTGCGAAAATGGCCATTTATAAAGCCAAGTTATTCTATTTGAGGAAAAATATCTATGGCCGTCAATTCGCTGACCATCATTGACAATCGAACTGGCAAAAAGTACGAGATCCCCATTGAAAACGGCGCCATCCGGGCCATGGACCTCCGCCAGATCAAGGTCGCGGCGGATGAGTTCGGCCTGCTTTCCTATGACCCGGCGTTTCAAAACACCGCCGCGTGCCGCAGCGGCATTTCCTACATCGACGGCGACAAGGGAATCCTCCAGTACCGCGGCTATCCGATCGAAGATCTGGCGGAAAAAAGCTCCTACCTTGAAGTCGCCTACCTGCTCATCAAAGGAGAGCTGCCGGCCAAGGCCCAGCTCGCCGACTGGACCTGGCATATCACCCACCACACCATGGTTCATGAAAGCAACAAGAAGTTCCTGGATGGCTTCCGCTACGATGCCCATCCCATGGGCATCTTGATCAGCGCCCTCGCCGCCCTCTCGACCTTTTATCCCGATGCCCGGAAAATCGATGACCAGGCTTCCCGCGAGTTGCAGATCCTGCGGCTGATCGGCAAGGTGCCGACGCTGTCCGCCTTCGGATATCGCCACTCCAAGGGCCTGCCTTACGCTTATCCGGACAACGACCTTTCCTACGTCGGCAACTTCCTGAACATGATGTTCAAGATGACGGAGATCAAGTACACGCCCCATCCGGTGCTGGAGAAAACGCTCGACGTGCTATTCATCCTCCACGCCGACCACGAGCAGAACTGCAGCGCCAACGCTTGCCGGAGCGTCGGCAGCTCCCTGGTCGATCCCTACTCCGCCATCTCGGCGGCGGCGGCGGCGCTTTACGGCCCGCTCCACGGCGGCGCCAACGAGGCGGTCATCCGCATGCTCGAGGAGATCGGCGCCGTCCAGCGCGTTCCGGAGATCATCAAGGACGTCAAGGCCGGCAAGCGCCGGTTGATGGGATTCGGGCATCGCATCTACAAGAACTACGATCCCCGGGCCAAGATCATCAAGAAGCTGGCGGACAAAGTCTTCGAGGTCACCGGCAAGAACCCGCTGCTCGACATCGCCCTCGAGCTGGAGCGCATCGCCCTCGAGGACGCGTACTTCGTCGAGCGCAAGCTCTACCCCAACGTCGACTTCTATTCCGGGCTGATTTACCAGTCGATGAAGTTCCCGCAGGAGATGTTCCCGGTGCTCTTCGCCATCCCGCGGACCT
>JACQVS010000257.1 GCA_016209605.1 Planctomycetota bacterium | reverse complement strand
AGCGCGAGGACTCCATCTTCACCATCCTTTACACCTTATGCCCGGATTGCCGCAAAGCGCGCCTCCCCACGGCCGATGGCCCGATCGATCTCCCATCGGAGGTGGTCGAGCGCGTCGAGCCCGAGGCGAACAAGGTAACCATCGCTTTCGAAGAGGAGCTGGCGGGAGCCTCCCGGCCGGAAGCTCCTCTGCCAGGCGTTCAGGGCGCTCCGGAACCAACGCCCGGGCCGCAGCCGGAGCCGGCGCCGAAACCGGTTCCCAAAGCGGAGCGCGACCGTCCCAACACCGTGCTGCTTGTAAAGAAGGTAAGGCTGCGGGAGGGGGGCATCTGCGGAAATCCTGGGTGCCGCAGAAGACTGCACCTCCACGCCCATCATCTCGAATTCCGCGTCTACGGCGGAAAGACCGTTCTTTCCAACTCCCTCCTCCTGTGCGATTGCTGCCATTCCTGCGTCCATTTCGGCCTGCTCAAGATTGAAGGGAATCCTTTCACCGGGCTTGTATTCCGGAGGAAGACCATCCCGACCCTGGCGGACTTTCAGCTCGAGTTGAAGGACCTGTCGAGCGTCCCCGAGATCCGCCTCGAGGTGCGGTCTGGGATCGACGGCTCGGGAAGGAACGGGGCCAGCCGCCGCCATTCAATTGCGGAGTCCGCAATTGCGGACTCCGCAACTGCGGGAGCGCCAGGATCCGCGGACGAGGGCCTCCTCAAGGCGCTGATGAAGATAGGTTACTCCAAGATAGAGGCCCTGAAGCGGCTCCAGCTCGCCCGAGAGAAGCTTGCTGTCGGGGACGGCAAGGAGCCCGCAGAAGAAGAAATCCTCCTCGCGGCGATCCGGGGCTGAGCCAATGCGTTAAACAAAGGCATCCCGAAGGATTGCGCAACCCAGTTGCGAAATCTCTGGGCTGGTGGAGGGACTGGCTCTGTCATGGGAGGACTACAAATCCGTTGGTGTACCCGAGAGGACCGGGTGATCGCCCCTACCCCTTGAGCACGCCGGCCTCGATCAGGCCCTGGCCGGCGGCGGCGAGGTTGGCGAGGCGCATCTCGGAGTACTTGCGCGAGAGTATGATGCCATCCGCTCCCGCTCTGAAAGCCGCCTTGACCGCCTCGCGGACATCTTCCGGCGCCGTCTTCTTCTCGTTTTTGCCGGTGGGGATGTCGATGTCGATGCCGGGGTAAACCGCGGCCTTGCCGGCGGTCCCCTCGCGGGCCCGGAGCGTCTCGCGGTAGACGTAGTCGGCGGAGAGGCCTCCGGCCGGCAGCTCTTCGAGCGGCTTCTCGGCGTAGTTGAGAAAGCCGTAGTGCATCTTGAGCACGTCGGCGGTATCGAGGTCGCGAAAGAGCGCCGCCTGGACGCTGCGGATGTAGCTCGAGAGGCGCGGCCCGCCGCAGTGGTTGTAGACCACGGCCTTGAAGAAGTCGGCGCTCTCCGCGAGCCGGCTGTAATCCTGCTCCGCCCGCCAGAAAGGGCTGAAGGAGTTGAGGTGCCAGATGTGGAAGCCGATCTTGACATCCTGGCGCACCGATTTGGCAGCTTGATAGATGGTCTTGTAGGAGTCGTGCTGGCCGTCGCTCCACAGCTTCTCCCAGCTCAGGATTTCCGGGTGGTCCATCAGCGTCCGCAAGAACTGGACGAAATAGCCGTCCCGCGGCCGCTTGCCTTCCCGCGCCGCCTTGACGAAGCTCTCGAGAGCGGTGTAGCCGGCGAAGGCCCGCTCAACCTCGATGCCGCGCTTTTTCGCTTCCTCCTTGCAGAAACCGCAGAAGCAGCCGGCCCGGGAGGGGTCGCCCCCGCCGCCGTGGCTTGCCCCGAGGGCATCGCCCAGCGGCCCCTGCCGCTCGGAGCCCCACATGATGCCGTCCACCGGATAACTCCTGGCGTAGTCCTGCATCAGCCCCTCGAGGAAGCACCGGTATTCGGGATTGCGGAAGCAGAGCGAGCCGCGGCGGCGGCCGTGGAAGTCGACTTCCTGCGCCTTGTCGATATCGGGGACGTCGCCGCGCCAGACGTCCTCCGCCCAGCAGTAGACTTTGAGGCCGCGCGATCGGGCCTTGGGAAGGACGGCTTCGAGGATGTCGAGGCTGCCGTGGTCCGGCGCCCGCACCTCCTTCAGGACGGTGCGCCGATAAAACTCGGGATGGGGGGTGGCGTAGTTGCCGCCGTGGAAGTCGAGGTCGTACTCCTGCTTGCCGTGGTCGGGGAGCGGCTGCCCCGGCACCTGCCTTCCGGCGATGCCGCGCCCGTAGGTGAAGACGGCGAGGAAGATGGCGTTGACGCCGGCGCGCTCCTGGAAGACGTCGAGCACCGCCTCGACGCCCTCATCGACGAAGGAGATGGCGCCGGCTTGAATGCCGATCAGCTTGTCCGACTTCCTGGCCCTTTCCGGGGCGGCGGCGGCCTGGGCGGCGGAAGCTCCGGCGAGGGGCAGGACCAGCGGGGCGGCGGCGGCCGCTCCCAGCGTCTTCAAGAATTGGCGGCGAGTCTTCGAGTCCATGGTGTCCGACATATTGGAATCCTCCAGCCATTTCAAAAGCTTTCCACCCATTCAGGGGGCTTATCGACAAGATGAAACCATGCCAGTAAAATGCACCGGCATAGCAAAGAAGTCAACTGCGAGCATCGTTGAGCATCACCCCAACGGCAGCACGCCCAGGTCGTAGACGATCCGGTCCCCTTCCAGGCGCGCGAAATAGGTCAGCTTGTGCTCGGAGATGCGGCCCTTTCCCAGGATGTGCGCCACCGTGAACCCATCGCGGAGCAAGGCGTCGGCGATGAGCTGGCGGTGGCAGCTGAAGGGAGAAGCCTCGGCGCACATGACGACTGCGGGAAA
The DNA here is from genome assembly GCA_016209605.1 of Planctomycetota bacterium. Taxonomy (GTDB): domain Bacteria; phylum Planctomycetota; class UBA8108; order UBA8108; family JACQVS01; genus JACQVS01. Next base: position 10,912 of record JACQVS010000257.1, on the reverse strand, counting down.
TTCCCTCGCCCACTCCTCCAGCTCGGCGAGCGCCGCCTGGAACTCCGCCGTCTCCATGTGGCCGGCGTAGCCCCGGAAGCCGGCCGTCTCCCAGGCCTGGTGGGGCGAGTCTGGCCGCGCCTTGCGGAATCCGCCGAGGCCGGGGAAATGGCGGTACTCGAGGCGCCGCTCCCCCAGAGCGGCGGCCAGGCCGTCCTTGCCGAAGTGGGGATGGCGCTTACTGCCGGGGAAGCGCCGGACATCGGCGAGCCGGCCGATGGAATTCTCCGCCAGGAGGTCCAGAAACTCCTCCAGAGGACGGTTGGAGTGGCCGATGGTGAAGATGTTCATCCTTCTTCACATCCCCACCAGGCAATCGAGGGCTTCGCCCTGCGGGTCCTTGCCGGGCTGGGGGAAGGGGGCGGGGGGGGGAGAGCCACGGGCGAAGAGGTATTCGAGCGCCAGCACGGCGTCGGCGATGGCGACCTCCTCGTCGTCATCAGCGTCAGCGGCATCCTGGCAAGAGAGCGGCGCGCCACGGAAGAGGTGGAGCAGGATGCGCACCGCATCGCTCAATTGCACCGCGCCATCGAGGTTGGCGTCGCCGCGGATGAACTGGCCGCGGTCTGCGAGGATGGTGAAGGGGACCGGCGGCGACACCCGGCCGTCCGAGTTCTGCACCCGCGCCTCCACCGCCCCCACCGGGCCGGCTACCCGCGCCTGGAGGAGGCTCGGATTTTGCGCCTCGTTGAAGATGACCTGGGGGGACTCGAGGGAGCCGAAGAAGGCGCGGATGCCGGCGTGAAAGCTCGTTCCCGTGATGGTCACCAGCTCGCCGGTCCACGCCGCCTGCGGCTGCACGCCGGTGATGGCCGGCGCCTTCCAGCCGGCCGTCGAGGTGACGGTGATCTGGTCGGTGCCGGCGACGCCGCCCTGAAAATCGAGCGCCACGACCTGGAGGAAGTTGGACCCGAAGTCGAGGGGCACATCGATGTTCCAGACCATGAGCGAGGGCCAGTAGATCCGGTAGGGCACGCCGTTCACGGCGATCGCTTCGATGTCGACCCAGCCGGTGCCATCGAGCTTGACCGCCACCTGATTGGTGGTGAAATCGGCGCCGCCGCTGGTGCGGATCTCGAAAGCGACCTTGGCGGGAACGGCGCTCCGCAGCCGCGGGGTGCGGGCGGCGACGAAGTTCTTGATGCCGGCGGGGTCGGCGGAGGCCGACTCCTGGCCGAGAACCTGGAAGACCGGATCGAGCACCTTGCTCAGCTCTGGGACCGTCCAGTAGGTTCCGAGCATGTGGTCGTAGAGGCCGAGGTGCAGCCTGCGGAACTGCGGCCGTCCGATCAAGCGCGCCGTGCCGGGATCGCCGTCGGGGAAGAGCCGGGTGTCGGGACTCCCCCAGCTCAAGTTCAGGTCCCAGGGGATGAACTTGAATCGCCCTTCGATGGGGGCGTAGTAAAGGTAGGCGTTCTGCCCGTTGACGAGGCCGATGGTGTCGCCATCCTCCTGCGCCGTGCGCGTTGTCATGACCCGAAAGAACTGCTCGACATCGAGGATCTGGTCGAGCTGGGTGTCAAGCTCGATGCTGGTGGCGTTGGTGATCTTCCGCAAGAGATCCATGAGCGGCTGGAACTCATCCTCCGACTCGCGAGTCTGCAAGTTGAAATTCCAGCGGTAAAGCTCCTTGTTGTTCCCCACGTACTTGAACTGCGCCCAGGTGTTGCCGATCATCTCGCCGGCGTCGTTGAAGATCGTCCGGCCGACGATCTTGTAAAGCAGCCCATCCGGATCGCGCGGGAACCAGAAGCGCAGGTAGTCCGAGTCCACCGGCTCGATCTGCTCCATGAGGCCGTGGAGAGCGCCGTTGACGTAGAGTTTGGTATTAATAGTGCGGCTCTGCGGCGCGACGCTCGCCTCGCTCGAGTTCTTCCAGACGCTGTAGTAGGCCGCCCGCTCCTTCTGCTCGAAGCCCCACTTGCTCAGGTCGATGCTCTTCCAGCCGTGGAAACGCTGGTCCTCGTTGAAGCGGAATCGGAGCATCTTCGGCGTCCCCGGCCGGTTCCAGGGGCTGCCGCGGTAGCGCACGCCGATCTGGTGGTAGATCTCGCTGGTTTCGAAAGCGAAGGTCGCCGGCAAAAGTTCATTGGAGTGGAGCTGGCGGGCGTTGAGCTCCTGCCAGGCGGCATCGTCCATCACCATCCTATAGACGTGAAGCGGGCTCGCCGCCGGCGAGGCGTGCTCGTAGACCAGCGCATCCTCCGGCGCCTCGCGGGGGAAGCGCTCGGCGGCGCCAAGTGCATCCTGCGCCTCGAGGTAAAAGACCGCCTTGGTCCCCTGCGGCTGGCCGGGCAGCTCGCCGGCGAAGAGGCCGTCGCCCGCCTCGCCGTCCCCATGGCCGCCGTCGTCGAAGAGGTCGATCGCCGTGTACACCCCGATGGAGCTGCCGGTGCGGTAAAGCGCCTTGACCCGCGCCACCCCGTCCGCATCGCTCGCTCGCGCCGAGATCCGCACAGCCTCCCCGGCGGCGGGGACAAAAGGCGCGTGGTCGATGCCATCGATCACGGGCCCCATGTTGGCTGTGAAGGCGCTGTTCCTCCTCCCGGGAGTGCCTTGATCGGCGGGGATGGCCATGCGGTGGACGTAGGGCATCTCGTGATTGTCGGCGCTGAAGAGGATCAAGTTCGAGCCCTTGAGCCAGCGGGTGGCGAGGCTCACCGTCAAGCCGCCGTTCGAAATCGCCGGCGTGTCGGTCTCGATGCGGTTGACCCGCAAATCGCCGCCTCCCGTGGCCACGACCTTGAGGCAGGAGCTCCCTTGAAAGCTGTCCTCGACGGTGCGATGGGACTGGATGTGGTTTCCCTCGATGCGCCAGCCGGCGGTGCCGGCTTCAAAGTCGCCGTTCGAGACGAACTGGGCGGCCTGGCGCGAGACCTGGATGGCATCGACCAGGCACTCGCCGGCATCGAGCTCGCGGATCTGGAACTCCGACTCGGCTTGCTGGAAGTAAGTGCGCGTGTAGGTCACCGTTTCCCAGGAGGTTTTGCCGGTCTCATCGCTGGCCTCCCAGGCCGGCGGCGAGGCGTTATCCTGGCGCGGGTCGCGCCGCTCGAGGCTCGAGCCGCCGCCGTCGGCCCACCTCGGCCAGCGGCCGCCGTCGAAATAGCGCACCTCCTCGACGGTGTTGCCGAGGGGATCGACAACGCGGATGGTCTCGCCGCGGTTGGAAAGATCGCCCTGCCAGGGGCCGAGGACGCCCGCGAGGCCGTAGACGTTCTGGATGGTGCTCGGATCCTGCGCCACCACCAGGTAGCCGCCGGGCGGTAGGACCGTGCCCCCCGGAAACGAAAAGTCGATGCCTTTGGTGATGCGGTAGCCGGCGAGGTCGAGGGGCTTCGCGCCGCGGTTGTAAAATTCGAGGAACTCGCCCGGCACCGGGCCTGGCCTGGGATCGAAGGCCATGGGATGGTAGTGGATCTCGTTGAGGACGAGGTCCTTTTCGACGATGTAATGGTTGGCCGCGCCGGGCGTCGGCGCCGTCGCCGCCACCCACTCCTCGCCGCCGTCGGGATAACGCGCGTCGGAAGCGCCGGCGAGCTGGGGCGGCGGGCTGGGCGGATTGGCGAGGCTCACTGCCTCCACGACCCGCTGGAGGTCCGGCCGGGTGAGGAAGAGCTGCACCTCGAGGGCCGAGAGGTCGAGTCCCGCAGCGGCCTCGGCGAGGACGAGAAAGCCCTTGGGGGCGATCGCCGTTCCGGCCGGAAAACGGAAGCGGTCCAGCGCCGCCGCGCTGCCGCTGAGAGCGTAACCGGAGAGGTCGAAGGTCGAATCGCCCGCATTGTACAGCTCGAGCCAGCGCCCGCCGCCAGCGCGCCCCAGCACCTCGTTGATGCGGACCGGAAAGCTTTCCTCCGCGCCCGGGCCTACCACCTTCCGGCCCACCAGCTTCGGCCGGAAGGAGGCGTCGGTGCTCCCCACGCCGGCGTTGTGCACCTGCACGGCGAGCACGTTGGCGCCGGGAACGAGGATCGACCTGGAGAAGAAGAACGAGTCGAAGGCGCCGGCCTCGCGCAGGCCGGTGGCCGCCTGGTTGTAGGGGAAGTCCTCGCCGGGAATGCCGGCGTTGGCGCGGGCGATCTCCGTGCCGTTCAAGTACGCCACCACGCCGTCGTCGAAATCGAGGAGCAGCGCCATCTGATCGAATCCCTGGATCTGCTCCACCGTGAGGGCGAAGGCCTTCCGGGCGGCGAAGGCCATGTAGCCGTTTTGCATGTCGGAGAGCACGGTGCGGTCATCGCCGTCGCCGTAGCCGATGCCGGTGGGGCCGCTCCACCAGCTCGAGTCACCGAAGCCCGCCTGCCGCCAGGCGGCCGCCGGCGACGAAAAGGGGGCTGTGCCCTTCTGGTATTTCCAGACCGCGTCATCGGGAATGATGACGGTGTCGGTGATGACCGCCTCGGTCGCGAAGTTGGCCTGGCCGGGAGTGCCCCCCATCTCCAGGCTGGGGGCCCAGCTGGCGGGGTCGCCGGTGTCAAGAAAGACGCTCTTCAGGGACAGGGTGTGCCCCGTCCCATCCGGCGCCGCCGGCCACTTGTCCCGGTTCTTGTAATCGACCGAGCACTCCGCGCCGCCAGCGAAGAGGTTGAGGGCGATCTCCTCGCCGTTATTCTCCAGCCGCCCGGTGAAGTCGCCGATGGTGTTGGCGATGCCGTAGCGCGCCCGCACCGCGGCTTCATCGGCGCAGACCACCAGGTAGGCACGGCCGTTCAGGAAGCTGCCCGGCGGAAAGATGAACTGGATACCTTTCGAGAAGTAGGAGCCGGAGAGGTCGGCCACCACCGGATCGGTGTTATAGATCTCGACAAACTCGAGCGCGTGGTCGTTCCCCGGCGGGTGGTAGTTGATCTCGGTGATGACCAGGTCGGCCCGGAGCCGGGGCGATATGAAAAAAATCAACACGGAGACGAATATTTGAGAAAAAATTCGCCGCCGCGTTGATTTTTTTTCACTGGCAAGTGATAACTGGCACATACGACTCGCAGCCGATATCCGGAGCCGTCTTGTCCGGCGTGAGATCGGCGCCGCAGTTGAAGGGTCCCGGCGGCGGAGCGATCAAACCGCCGCCGAATTGCCAGAGCAGGCTGTTGATGGCGTCGGTGATGTCGACCTCGCCGCTGTCGTCGAAGTCGGCCGCATCCTGGCAGGTGATATCGAAGTCGCCGAGGAAGAGCGAGTGCAGCTCGTTGATGGGATCGGAGATGTCGACCGCGCCGCTGTTATCGACGTCGCCGCGCCGGAAGGTCTTCGCCGGCGGGCCCTGCGGCGCCTGGATGACGGCATCGACCCGGAGTCCCATGGGATTGCCATCCGGCGGAGCGTTGTTGACGATGAACTCGATGGTGTTCTCCCCCGCCACGAACAAGCCCTTGCCGGCGTCGGCCGGGAAGGACGTGAACGCTCCGAAGCCGCCGTTGTTGGCGATGCCGGTTGATCCGTTGTTGATGACGACATCGACGCCGCTGTTGTCCGCCGCCCAGACGCCGGCGATGAAAGCCTCGGCCGCCTGAGCGGCGGTCAGCTTGACGGTGACGGCGAAGCGATGGTCGCCGGCAAGCGAATTGCCATCCGGCGCGGCGACGCTGATCCAGCGCGAGGTCGGCGTGCTGGCGATCCAGGGCGGGATGGGGAAATCGTCATCGGCCAGCACGGTGGCCTCGGTGGAGATGAGGTCGGGCGTGGTGACGATATAGTCGGCGTCGATCTCGTCGTCGCCAAAGGTCTGCGCGGTTTCCTGGTTGAAGCCGGTCGAGATGTCGAGCGGATTGGCCTCGGGAGCCGTCATTTCCAGGCGCGCCTCGACGCGGAGGCCGGTGGGCCCTTCCGCGGGGTTGTCAACCAGGAAGGCGAGGACGTTGTCGCCGAGGACGAAGAGCCCCTTCCCCGCCTGGGCCGGGAAGGGGGTGAAGTCGTTCGACCCGGAAGCGGAAATCCCCAGCGCCGTGCCGTTGAGCCGGATGTCGGCGCCGCTCCCCGCCGCGGCCCACCTGCCGGCGAGCACGGTGCGGAGGGGATTGAACGGAGCCGGCAGAATGAAGTGCAGCTCGTAAAGGTACTGCCCTTGCGGGCCGCGGGTGGTCGTGCCATCGAGGCCGATCCAGCGGGAGGCGCCCGAGTTGGCGAGGCCGGGGATGGCGCCATCGGCGGCGCTCACCGCCGGCTTGGGGCCGATGCCGGAGCCCGCGGGGCCAGTGACCACGTAGCGCGGATCGTCATACCCCGCGGGAAGCGGGCCGATGCCGCGGTCCGAGAGGCCGGTGGAGAGGTCGCTGGGGTCGACCTCCTGGATCCCCACCACCGCCTCGACGCGCAAGCCGACCGGGTTGATCCCCGGCGGGGCGTTGTTGACGATGAACTCGACGGTGTTCTCGCCGGTATGGAAAAGCCCCAGGCCGGCGCCGGGAGGGATGTTTTCAAAGGCCGGGAAGTTTCCCGTGGCCGTCGCGCCCGTCGACGTGCCGTTCACCTTGATGTCCTTCCCCGGGTTGTCGGTGGTCCACTTTCCCACCAGGCGCGCCTGCGAGGCGTCGACCCCGGGCAGAATGGAGACCTTGATGGTGAAGGAGTAGTCTCCGGGCGGGCCGTTCGAGGAGGTCTCCCGGGTGCCGATCCACTTGGAAAGGGCCGTGGTGCCGATCCATGGCGGGATCGGGAAGACCGTGTCGTTCACCACCGTGGCGAACTCGGGGCCGAGGTCGGAGCCCGGCGGGCCGATGAGGACGTAGTTGTCATCCGGCTGGTCGTTGTCGATGAGGGCGCGGTTGGCGTTGTCAAAGCCGGTGTCGAGGAGGAGCACGCTCGCCGGCGCGTTGACGTCCGGCGGCCCCTCCACCACCCGCGCATCGACGTAGAGCCCCATGGGATTGGCCGCGTCACCGCCGTTCGTGACGATGAATTCGACGGTGTTGGCCCCGGCCTTGAAGAGCCCCCTTCCCAGGGCGACCGGAAAGGGCTGGAGCAGGTCGAAACCGCCGGATACGAAGCCGGTGGAGGCGCCGTTCACGATGATGTCGCTCACCTGGTCATCGGCCGCCATCGAGCCCCGCAGAACGGCTCTCGAGGCCTCGAGGCCGGCGACGTTCACCTGCGCCTTGAAGCTGTAGTTCCCCGGCGGATCGCTGCAGCCCGCCGAGCCGACGCCGATCCAGCGCGCGCTCACCGAGTTGGCGACCCACGGCGGGATGGGGCAGGGCGGGGCCGCCACGGCGATCGCCGGCATCGGGCCGATCCCCGACCCCGGCGGGCCGGTCAAGGTGTAGTTGGGGTCCTGGCCGCCGTCGGGGACCAGCGTGGCGGTGGTGTTGTTGAAGCCGGTGCTCAAGTTGTTCGGCCGGCTCACCGCCACCAAGGTTCCCACGCAGGCCTCGACGCGCAGGCCGGAGGGGTTGGTGGGATCGACGGTGACGCCGTTCTGCACCTGGAAGCGGATGATGTTCTCGCCGGTCTGGAAAAGCCCCAGGCCGGCGTTGGCAGGAAACGGGGTGTACGTGCCGAAGCCGGCCGTGGTGATACCCGTCACCTGGTCGTTGATGTCGATCTCCGGATTCTGGTCATCGACCGCCCAGCGGCCGGAGATGACCAGCCGGGAGGCATCGACGTTCCCCGGGATGGTGATCCGGATCTCGTAGAGGTAAAGGCCCGGCGCCGCCAGCGAGTTGGCGGCGTTGGAGATCCACAGCGACTGGTCGTCATTGGCGATCCAGGGCGGTATCGGAAAGCCGGTCGAGGCGCCGCCGGTCAAGGCCGGCACCGGCCCGAGGCCGTCGTCCACCGTGTAGCTGTCATCGGGTTCGCCTTCCATGAGGACCGCCCCATTGACATCGCTGAAGCCGGTGTTGATGTTCACCTCGCACTCGACCTCCTGGGCGCGGCCGGAACCGGAGAAGGCGACCGCTGCAACGAGCGCCACAACCGCGGAGAGAGCTTTAAGAATGTGCTTCATGTTGAACGCCTCCTGGCTATTCGGATTGACTGAAAAACCTTCATCGACAGAGTTCATCGCACCCGGCCACCGGCACGCAGTCCATCCCCTGAACCGGCGGCGGGCCGCCGAGGAAGAGATGGATAGCGAGGTAAATGACATCCGAGAGATCGACCTGCAAGTCGCCGTTGACATTGAGGATGGCGGCGTTCTTCGAGTCGGCGAGGCCGCCGCCGCAGGGCGTCTCGGGCGCTCCCCGCGTCAAGAGGAAAAATCCCGGGAAAAAGAGGCGCAGGTAGCAGACGACATCGGCGACGCCCGCGGCGCCGTCGCGGTTGCAGTCCCCCGGGCGCCGGCGGCCCGCCACCGAGACCACCTGGCCATCCACGTGCAGGCCGACCGGGTTGCTCCCCGGCGGCAGGTTATCAACCAGGAACTCGACGGCGTTGTCGCCGGGGCGGAAGAGGCCGAGCCCGGCGTTCGGCGGGAAGGGATGGAAGATGGTGAAGTTGCCGTCGGTCTTCGCGCCGGTGGAGGCGCCGTTCACCAGGATGTCCACGCCGTTATTGTCGGTCGACCAGCTCCCCGTGAGGGCAAGGGTCTCGGCCGCCGCGCCGGCTGGCACGCTGACCATGATGCGGAACGAATAGACGCCCGGCGGCCCGTTCGAGTCGGGGCTGACGCCGATCCACTTCGAGCTCGCCGTGCTCGCCACCCACGGCGGGATGGGGAAGGCGCCGTCGTTCAAGACCAGGGCCTGCAGCCGGCAGACCTCCGTCCCCGGGGGGCCGATGACCTGATAGCTGTCATCGAGCTGGAGGTTCGGGATCTTCGAGCCGGCGGCCTCATCGAAGCCGGTGGAGATATTGCCGGCGCTAGGCGAGAGGGCGAGGGGGGGCGGGATGGCGCAGACGGCGACCTCGGCATCGACCCGCAGGCCCGTCGGGCCAGCCCCGCCGTTCGTGACCACGAACGCGATGGTGTTCGGGCCGTTGACGAAGAGCCCGCGGCCGGCGCCGGCGGGAATCGGCGTGAGGCTCCCGAAGCCGCCGGCGGTTACGCCCGCCGGCTGGCCGTTCACGAAGATGCTCACGGCATCGTCTGCCGCGACGCTCCCCTTGAGGCTCGAGAGCGGCGCATCGATGGGAGACGGCAGATCGACGGCGATGGCGTAGGTGTAGTCGCCGCCGGGGCCGTTCGAGTCGGCCTGCGGGCCGATCCACTTCGACTGCACCGAGCTGCCGACCCACGGCGGGATGGGGAAGGCGTTGTCGTTGATGACCACCGCCGGGCCGGGGCCGATGCCGGAGCCGGGGGGGCCGGTGAGGAGATAATCGGCATCCGGGGCGCCGTTCGGGAGGACCATCAAGGCGTCTTCGTCGAAGCCGGTGCTGATGTCGATCTCGCGGTCCTCGGGCGTCGCCAGGCCGACGCAGGCATCGACGCGCAGGCCGGTGGGATTGTCCGGCGGGCCGCCGTTCACGACCAGGAACTGGAGGACGTTTTCGCCGGTCACGAAGAGGCCCAGGCCGGCGTTCACGGCGAAGGTCTTGAAGGTGTCGAAGCCGGCCGAGGCGATGCCTGTCGAGGCGCCGTTCACGACGACATCGGAAAGCGAATCGTCAATCGCGAACTTGCCGATGAGAGAGAGGCTCGCCGCCGGCACGCCGGCGGCGACGTTGAAGCGGATCTCGTACTTGTAAGTGCCGCCGGGGGCGATGGAATTGGCCGCGTTGGAGATCCACAGCGACGCGGCGCTGTTCGCCACCCAGGGCGGAATGGGAAATCCCTGGCCCGGCCCGCCGGTGAGCGCGGGCTGGGGCCCGGCGCCGGCGTCGAGGGTATAATCATCGTCCGCGGCCCCCTCCGCCAGCGCGTTGCCCGCCGCTTCATCGAACCCCGTCCGGATGTCAACGACGCACTGGCCGTGCGCCCGAACCCAGCAAAGCTGCACCAAGCAGATGCCCCACCAGAGCGCCGCCGATTTTTTTGACAACATGAGATACCTCCCTATCCTCTCGCTGGAACCGTTTAAAACAGACCATCTACTCATGAGACCCAGGAACGCGGCAAGCACGCGAGGCATTCCGGGGAGATGGTTGGAATTGCCTGGCTCACCAGACATTCAGGATACGGCTGTCCATGCCCCAACTCAACCATTTTCTCCCGCTAGGGATGACTCCAGGATCTACGATCTCGGCAAGGTGCATCGTATCGTCTTGGGCGATTGATAAACCAGGATGCAACCGGCCGTTTTCGCCACCGTGTCGAGGGCTTCCTTCCAGGGAACCTTTTCCAGTCGCAAGCTGACCTTGCCCTGGAGGTCTCCGGGGATGACGATGTTGGCGCCCGCCTCTTTGGCAATGAGGCGGAGGACATCTTTCAAGTCCGCGTCCTGGAATTCCATGCTGATCAGGAGGGGCCGGGTCAAGCGGAACAGACGGTCGCTCTCCTCGATGACCTGGCAGCGGACCTGGCGGGCGAGGATGGCGAGGGCATCGCGCCAGGGGATCTTCTCCAGCCGGAGGGTGACCTTTTCCCGGATTTCCGGATCGGCCCCGAGTTTCACGCCCGTTTTCCGGCCGATCATTTCCAGGACTTCGTGAAGGTCCCGGTCCTGGAAATCGAGATCGATGAAGCCGGAGGCCGTGGAAGGAGCAAAGCTCTCCGCACTTTTCACGGCCTTCTCCTCGTCCTTCGAGCCGCCTTCCCGCCGGGGAAGAGCGGCGCAGCCGCAGGCCAAAAAGGCTGCGAGGGCAATTTTCAAGGTCCTCTGCATGCTCTAATCCTATCTCTAAAAATTAGTGACAGTCACTAGTTTTTACCTGCCGGCGGCCGGTTGGAGAGGATCCAGAAGAGGCGGTGCGCGCCGGCGTAGCCGGAGCCGGCCTCGTGGAGGAGGAGCTTGAACTTGGGGAAGTCGCTCTCGAGGAGCCGGCGGCTCGAATCGCT
>JACQVS010000253.1 GCA_016209605.1 Planctomycetota bacterium | reverse complement strand
GTCGAGCGCCAGGCCATCCTCCACGCCCTGGACCGGCACGACGGCCACCGCGGCAAGGCGGCCGAGGCCTTGGGCATCTCCCGCTCGACGCTGTACCTCAAGCTCAAGGAGATCGGGTACGAATGAAACAATCTTGACGATCTGGTTTATGCCAAGACGCGCTGTTCGGACACCCGCCTCAAGATGGATTTCAAAACTGCGGAATCGCTTGGCTTGGCGAGAAATTGATGGGTCGATCTTGCCAACTTTAAATGTAAATCGTAATCCGGACAGCCCGAGAAGATTATCCTTGTGGTCTTTGGATAGCGTTCCTTGATTTCATCTAGAAATTTCACGCCGTTCATTCCTGGCATTTTCATGTCCGAGACAACGACATCGAAGGACTTTTTTTCTAAAATATTGAGCGCCTCGAAACCGCTCTCCACGAAGGCCATGTCCCACTCTTCTTGCATATCTCGAAACAGCCGCCGAAGTCCTTGAAGCACATGCGGTTCATCATCCACAAACAGTATTCGCAGCTTCATGTGATTCTCCTGATCCATGGTTTACTTCCTCTAATTGATGAAGATACCATCCAGCTATGCTTACGACAAATGACCTGACCGGCGACATAAGAACAGAGAATAGAAATATTTATTGAGTTTTTTATGCTGGAGATCGGATATCCTGATCCTCCGCTGGTGGAATGGTCCAGCAAAACCTGATATTAGGAGCGAGCGTAAAGTCGTGGCTAAAAAGTCCTTCGCAATGGGTCTCCTGGTCGATTTCTGCTTCTTTGGCGCGAGCCTTTCGGGGGCCGACTGGCCGTACTTCCGGGGGCCCAACGCGGTCGGAGTTTCCTCCGAGAGCGGCCTGCCGTCCCGGTGGTCCTTTGCCGTGAAAGATGGGGCCGTCCAGTCGGAGAACGTCGCCTGGAGCGCCGATCTGCCGGAGTGGGGGAACTCTTCTCCGGTGGCGGTGGGGGAGCGGATCTATGTGACCTCCCAGTTGGAGGATGAGACCCTCTGGGCCATCGCCATCGACCGGCAGAGCGGCTCGCTCGCCTGGAAGCGCGAGGTGGGCCGGGGAATGCTCAAGGCCCACAAGCTCCACAACATGGCGACGCCGACCGCGGCGGCGGAAAAGGACCGCCTCTGGGCCCTTTTCGGCACCGGCGATCTGGCCTGCTTGAGCCGCGACGGCGAGATCCTGTGGAAGCGCAACCTTCCGGCGGACCACGGGGAGTACAAGATCCTCTGGGGCATGGGCTCCTCGCCGCTCCTTTACAAGGACCATCTGATCGTGATCTGCCTCCACGGCGGGCCGTCGTACGTCCTGGCGCTCGACAAGAACACCGGCAGGGACGCCTGGAAGGCGAACCGCAGCCTGCCGGCGGAAGGGGAGGCGGTCGACTCCTACTCCTCGCCGGTTTTCCAGGAGGTCAACGGGCGGACGGAGCTGATCGTCTCCGGCGCCGATCACCTCACCGCCTACGATCCGGAGAGCGGCAAGTCGCTGTGGCTGGCGAACGGCCTGAAGATCAACCATCCCTACGGACGCACCATGTCCTCGCCGGGGGCGGAGAACGGCATCGTCGTGGCCTGCTCCGCCAGCATCCAGGCCCTCGGCACCATGATCGCCGTGCCGGCGGGCGGCGCCGGGGACATCTCCGCGGCCGGGCCGCTCTGGCGCTATGAAAAGTTCACTCCCGACTGCCCCTCCCCCCTGTGTTATCGAGGATACGTGTACGCCATCCGCGATGACGGCATGACCTCGTGCCTGGAGCAGAAATCCGGGAAGCTCTTGTGGAAGGACCGGCTCGAAGGGGATTTCAAGGCTTCTCCGGTCGGCGGCGATGGGAAAGTGTACTTCCTCAACATGGATGGGCAGTGCACGGTGGTGGAGGCCGGCCCGGAGAAGAAGGTGCTGTCGGTGAACGCGGTCGAAGGATCGGCCATCGCGACGCCGGCGATCTCGGACGGCGCCATCTTCATCCGCACCCGCAGCCGGCTGTATGCCATCCGAGAGCCGGCGCGCCGCCCCGTGGAAGCAGCCCCGCCGGCCCAGGCGCCTTCCGCGGCTCCTCCGCCGGCCGAAGAGGCGCCGCTCTACGCCGGAGAGGCCATTTTCCCGCCGGAAAGCTGGCACAACCACTCGAGCTGCGTGGTCCAGTGCCCTGACGGCGGCCTGCTGGCCTGCTGGTATCACGGCTCCGGGGAGCGTAAGGCGGACGATGTGGTGGTCCTGGGGGCCCGCCAGCGCGCCGGCGCAACCGCCTGGAGCCCGCCGTTCCTCCTCGCCGACACGCCGGGATTTCCCGACACCAACTGCTGCATGCTGGTGGACCCGCGCGGCAAGCTGTGGCTCTTCTGGCCGGTCATCCTCGCCAACGAGTGGCACACCGCGCTCATGCTCTACAAGGTGTCGAGCGACTACGAGGGGGAGGGGCCGCCTCGCTGGGAGGAGGAGAAAGCGATGTTCCTCAAGCCCGGAGACTCTTTTCAAGCCGAGGTCGAGCGCGCCTTGAAGGAGCTGCGGGAGAAGGAGGGGCCGCGGCTGGCCGGGTTGCTAGTGGAGAAATGGCTCCAGGAAGTCGAAGCCAAAGCCAAGGACAAGCTGTCGAAGCGGCTGGGCTGGATGACCCGCGCTCATCCCGTGGTCATCGGCGGCAGCCGGCTCATCGTCCCTCTGTACTCCGATGGGTTCAGTTTTTCCCTGATGGCCTTCTCCGATGACTGGGGAGCGAACTGGAAAACCAGTGCTCCCCTGGTCGGGGGCGGCAACGTGCAGCCGTCAGTGGTCGAGAAGAGCGATGGCTCCCTGGCCGCCTACATGCGCGACAACGGGCCGCCGCCGAAGCGGATCCTGGCCAGTGAGTCCCGAGACCGCGGCGAAACCTGGAGCCCGGTCATCGACACCAGCTTGCCCAATCCCGGCTCGGGGCTCGAGGCGATCCGGCTGCGGGAAGGATCCTGGGCCCTGGTTTACAATGACACCGAGTCGGGCCGCCGCAGCCTGGCCGTCTCCTTGTCGCCGGATGAGGGAAAGACGTGGACCTGGACGAAGCATCTCGAGCCGCTGCCGGACTTCGACGGCGACCGCTCGGCCTCTTACCCCTCCATCATCCACGCGCGCGACGGAACGCTCCACGTCACCTACTCGCGGAAGACCTCCAAGGGAAGCACCATTTACCACGCGCGCTTCAACGTCGCTTGGGTAAAGGCACCGTGAGGCTGAAGCACGCCCCTTCCCCGGCGGCATCCTCCAGGCGCAAGTCTCCCCCCAGGCTGCGGGCCAGGCGGCGGCACAGGGCCAGCCCCAGGCCGACGCCCGGCGCCGTGTGGGCCGCCTCGCGGGCCGATTTGGAGAAGGGGCGGAAGAGGCGGCGGGCCTCCCGGCGGGAGATTCCCGGTCCGTGGTCCCGCACCCGGAAGCGGAGGAGGCTGCCCTGGAGATCGATTTCCAGGTGGAGAGGGGAGAGCTCTCCGGTGTTGGCGTACTTGCAGGCGTTGTCGACCAGGTTGAAGAGGATTTGCTCGATGGAGGCGACATCGACGCGGACGGGCGTATCAAGAACCGATTCGCTCGCCTCGATGGCAAGCCGCAATCCCGCCTGCTCGGCGCGTTCCGTCAAACGGGGCTTGATCCGGCCGGCCAGCGCCTTGACCGCCAGCGCCTTCACCTGGCTCTTGGCCCGCCCCCGCTCCAGGCGCGCGTAGGCCAGCACGTTTTCGACCAGATGGCCGAGGCGGTTCGCCTCCCGGTGCAGGGTGTTGAGGTACTGCGATCGCTTCTCCTCGGAGGGGACCATCCCTTTCTCCAGCATCTCCGTGTACAGCCGGAAGGTGGTGAGGGGCGTGCGCAGCTCGTGGGTCACCGCCGATACGAAGGCGCCGCGGCGCTCGCTCAGCGACAGGGTTCCGATCAGGAGCGCCGTGATGGCCGCGCCGGCGAGCAGCACGCAGCCCCAGGCGATCAGCAGGGAGACGCGGATCGGCGTGAGCCATTCCACCACCGCGGCGGGGGCTTCGCCTGGGAGGAGAAGGATCGGCAGCGAGGCCAGCATGCGGGCGCGGTTGCCGCCGGAGGACTCGGCCGGCGCGGGAAGCAGGTCGGCTTGCGGAAGCAGATCCTGGATGCCCTCGAGCAGCCAGCTCTTCAGCTCCGGCCAGTCGAGCCAGCAGCCCTGAATGTAGCCGCTGCCGTTGACGGAGACCTGGCGGATGAGGATCAAGGTATCGCCGATCCAGTGGGGCTGCATCAGCCCTTCCAGCTCGGGCTTTCTCGATGCGTCCACCGTGATGCAATCCCTGGTGCTGGTGTCCGGAGCCTTTGAAACGGAGCTTTGCGGAGCCGATTTTTTGGGCATGGCCGCCTGCTGCTCGGCGACCTTTTGGTAATTTTCCAGGCGCGAGACATATTCGTTGCCGCTGCGCAGGACCTGCGCCTGGGCGCTCTGCGGCTCCAGGTCCTTATCGAGGTTCCAGTCCACCTTGCTGCTTGGAGAGGTGACGGGCGCGCACGCCCCCAGCGTTTGAAGCGCTTCTCTGGGAACGCGCCGCTCGAGTTCCTTGAGCAGGCTGGCGGCCTCCTCGATCTGCTCGGGGGTGGCGCAGCAGGTTTCGGCGAGGTCGCGCATGTTTCCCGCGGGCACCTGCGGCGAGGAGATCTCGCCGCTGGGGCCTGACTGAAAATGGATGCGGATGTGGGGCTGGACCTGATTCAAGAGGGGCGACGGCACCAGCACATCGCCGCGTTTAAACTCCGCGAACATCCGGGTGTAGGCTTTCTCCGTGGGGTAAAACGGGCTGTAGGCGAAATAAGGCCGGGCGTTCTCTTGGGCGATGACCGGGGCCAGCGCCGAGTCCATGCGCCAGAGGGCGAGGCGGATGTCGGCCTCGTGGTCGGCCTGCAGCAGGGCCTGCGCTTCGGTCCGGTCCAGCCGCACCGCCACGCTGCTCACCCAGGCGAGGGCGGCAAGCACCACGGCGAAGCAACCGCTGAAGGCCAGCCAGATCTTCCAGGGTCTCATCACGCTTGCCTTTCGACTTGAACGTCCAGGGCCAGCATGTATCCCTTGCCGCGGACGGTGAGGAGGAGGCGAGGGCGGGAGGGGTCATCGCGCAGCTTTTCCCGGAGGCGCGCCACGTGCATGTCGATCGTCCGGGTGGCGAGGCCGGCGGGATTCAGGCGCCAGACCCGCGACAGGATTTCGTCCCGGGAAATGGCGCGGCCGCGGTTGCTGGCGAGGTAGTGGAGCAGCTCGCGCTCCTTCTCCGAAAGCTCGAGGCGCTCGCCGTCCTCGAAGCGGACCTCGCAGCGCGCCAGGTCCGCCAGGCCCCCCGGCACCGCGAGCCGACTGATCTCGAGGGGGCGCTCCGGCGACCGCCGCAACACCGATTCGATGCGCGCCAGGAGTTCCTTGACGCTGAACGGCTTGACCACGTAGTCGTCCGCGCCCAGCTTCAATCCCTGGACGCGGTCCGCCTCCGCGCCGCGAGCGGTCAGGATGATCACCGGCAGTGACGGCCGGGACAAGCGCACCTGGCGCAGGATCTCCAACCCATCGCGGCCCGGTAAGATGAGGTCGAGGAGCAGCAGGTGGCAGTCGGCCTGCAAGGCCAGGTCCAGGCCGGCGTTGCCGTTTTTGGCTTCCAGGGTCTGGTAGCCCTCGAACTGCAGGGCATCGACGATGCCCTGGCGGATGGCGGGATCGTCTTCGATGATGAGGATCTGCTTCTGGGACATCATGTTATTCTTCGGAAAATTCTTCCCGCGCATCATTGTAAAGGCTCGCTCCAGGGAGGCCTCCATCAAATCCCGGCTAAGTGCTCGCTTTCGCAAATGAGAGTGAGGTTAGAGCGAGAGATTTTGACTACCTGCAAGGCGCGAGGCCGGAAGCGATACGGGACGGAGTATCGCTGAGGCCGAGCAACACCGCAGGGAGGCAAAAGATCCGCTATAACCTTATTCGGAATTAAGAATGCGAGCACTAAGGTTCCGGTAAAGGCCATCGCCATCCGGGCGGCTCACTTCTCCGCTGGGGCCTTGACCAGGACCGGCTCGCCGCCCGCGACCAGGAGCACATCGCCGCGCAAGGCCAGGCAGCCCTGGCGGCCTTCCGCGATCAGCTCCTCGGCCAGCCGGCGGTACTCCTCCGAGCCGAACTCGATGACCTTCCTGGGCTGCAGCTCCTTTTCCTTGTCGACGACGCGGCTGTCCACCCAGCGCCCCTTCTTCTGGTAGAAGGCCCGGTCGCAGACCTGCTGGACGGTGGTGATGGCGACGCGGTTCATGTTCTGGTCGTAATACCTGTTGCCGACATTGAGATGGCTCTGCGCTTTCTGGGCCTGGCTGTTGACATCCTGATTCACGGAGCCCAGGCCGGAGCGGCATTCGACGGCGCGCTCTTTGAAGTTCTTGTGGGCTTCGGCGACGACGGCTTCCTTGCGCGTCAGGTCGGTCCCTTCGAGCGCCAGGAAGGAGGTGTATTCGGTCAAGATGCCGAACTCGGTCGACAGGCGCACGATCTCGTCGATCAGCTCCTTGATCCGGGGGTCGGGCAATCCCGGCGCCGCCACCAGCCCCGGAGAGCTTGGAGCCTCGACCCTGAGCTGGCGGATGGCATCCACCAGCAGGGCGATTTTCCGGCTGGCCCACAGCCTGGGGACGTAAGCGTTTCGGGCCGTGGCCTTGTCGAAGCCGAAGGTGAACTGGAAGGCCCGCTCCTGGCCGAGGTAGTTGCCGCGGAGGATGAAGGTGACCGGTTTTTCGCCCGCGTACTGGCCGAGGACCACGAGCTGGTCCCCCTCGAAGAGATCCGGGAGCTTGGGGGGGATGACCTCGCGGATCCGGGTGATGGAGGAAACCTCCGGCGAAGAAGGGGCGAATTCCAGCCTCGGGTCGGCGAGGATCGGCCCGCTCAGCTTCTTGAACACCTGCCCCACCTTCACCTCGACGTTTTCTTTCGGGAGGACGAAGGTAGCGGTGGCGCGGGTCTCGTAGGCGATCCTTTCCAGGAGGGGGGAGTTGACGTCGACGCCGACGCCGAAGGTGAAGATGCGGCGCTGGTAGGGATTGGCCTTGAGCGCCACGTCGCGGATGGCGGCCTCGGAGGTCTGGCCCACGGTGGGGAGGCCATCGGTCAGGAAGAGGACGATGGGGACCATCCCCGCGACCGGCTTCGGCCGCAAGGCCTCGAGCAGGGCATCATGGATATTGGTGCCGCTGCGGGGGCTCACGCCCTTCAAGTAAGCGCGCGCTTTTTGATAGGTCTCCTCGGTCTTGATCACCGGCTCGGGAGAGAAGGCTTCCACCGTCTCGTTGAAGACGATGACATTGAAGGCCTCGCCGTTCTCGAGGCCCCCGATCACCTGCAGGGCGGCCTCGCGGACCTGCTCGATCTTCTCCCCGCTCATGCTGCCGGAGCGGTCGAGGACCAGGGTGACCTCGCGCTTGAGGGGGGCGCCAGGGAATCCGGCGGCGGGCCGGGCCGGCAGCCCGGCGAGCAGGAGGAAGTAGCCGCCGCCGAGGCGGGGATCCGGATAAGCGAGCAGCGAGGCCGCCAATCCCTTCTCCTCCAGGAGATAAGACAGCCGGAAGGGGCCCGGCTCGGCCACCGCGTCCTCGGCGATGCGGACCGACACCTCCTCCGGGCTGAGGCGGACGGTGTCGATCTTGTGGCTGGGCGAGTAGGCCGTGGAGATCGGCCTGGACGATTTGATCTTCACCGACACGCGCCAGGGGACGTTGTACTCCACCGATTCGCTGCGGGGGAGGATGTAATCGAGGCGGTTGCCATCGGCCGGCAGGAGGTGCTCATAGATGAGGCGCACCTGCTGGGTGCCGCGGGGCTCGACGGGAAAGACGCTGGTGCGGATCCAGTGATAGCCCAGGAACTCGAGAATGGCCGGATCCCGGAGCTGTCGGACGATGGCTTCGTAAGTGCGGCGCGCCTCCTCCTTGGGGAGGATCCGGGCGGTGGGCTCGCTGCCGGCCCCTTGAAAGGAGAAGCCGCGGACCACGGCGCCGTCCGGGACGGGAACGACCAGCTCCGCCTCGAGGCGCGAGCCGCCGGGGTTGCTGAGGTGGATGTCCAGGATCGTGGTCGCCACCTGCTCGACGATCTGGACGCCGGCCTCGACGCCGATGACCTGCGCGTAACCGGGGCGCGGGACGGCGAAGCTGCGCGCCTGGGGGACGATGAGCGTTGAGGCCGATGGCACCGGCGGCTCGGGGCGGGAGGAAATCGACTGGGCCGGCAGGCCGGCGGGGGCGAGGAAATGGGCAGTGAACAGGACGGTCATGAAGCCGAGAGGGGAAATTTTCCGGGTGGACATGGATTTTAAACTCCTTTCTGGGATGTGAAAGACGTCAATCATCACACTTTACCCTTAATGTAGCGCGAGATAGGGTCGCTCGCTGTAAAAGGTTTGTAACAACTGGCCAAGGGAAGGCCTGCCGCGAAGAGTTTTTCTGTAAAAATCTTTCGCTTTGATTTTGCGGGCTTTCGGATTTTAATAAGAGGATCCTATATTTGGTAATGAGGAAATACCGGAAGATTGGAGGTATCGATGAAACTCTTGCCACTTTTCAGAAATTTCGTCCAAACCGTTGCCGCCTTTCTGGGAATCGTTCTCCTGGCTTCCTGCGGCAGCGGGGGCGGCGGCGGGGGCTCCAGGGCCGCGGCGCAGCCGGGGCAAACGGGCAGTGTCGCCATCCTTTTCACCGACGGCCCGACCAGCCAGTTTTCCGCCATCCACGTCACGGTCACGCGCATCGAGCTGATTTCCGACTCCCGGCAGGTGGTCATTTTCACCGGCCGCAAGGTGATCAACCTGCTGAGCCTGGACAAGGAGGCGGAGCTCTTCTCCCTCTCCTCGGAAGTCCCCACCGGCGTCTTCAGCAAGATCCGCCTGCTTCTCGACAAGGTGGAGCTGGTCAAGCTGACCGGTGAGATCGTCGAGGCCGACCTGGTCGCGAACGGCAAGCTCGACCTCAATCCCCGCGAGGCCTTCACCGTCCGGGCCGGCGAGACGCTCATCCTCCAGCTCGATCTCGATGCGGAGAAGTCGATCCACATCGTAAAGCTCCCCAACCGGGAGGTGTTTCGCTTCCGGCCGGTGGTCTTCGTGAAGATCATCCAGCGCCTCATCGATCAGAAGCTGGCGCGCCTGAAAGGGGAGATCGAGGCCATCGACGCGGAGCGTCAAGCTTTCCGGCTGTGCCTTGAGAACACCGCCTTCATGACCGCCCGGTTGGGGGGCGGCGATGACGGCAGGGGCTCCAACCGCTGCGTGGACGTCTTTGTCTCCGCCGACACCTCCATCTTCAACAGCCAGGCGGAGCCGATCGCCTTCGGCGACCTCAAGGCCGGCGACCTGGTCACGGCCATCGGCCGCCTGAAGTTCCTCAACGTCGACGATGACGATGATGAAGACGATGACGAAGAAGATGATGATGACATCGATGATCACGGCGGCCGCGTAAGCCACTACGACCACAAGCTGGTCCTGCAGGCGGAAGTCATCGAGGTGGGGGACTTTCTCAAGCTCTCCGGCAGCCTGAAGACCGCTCCCGACGCTGCCGGCCGGTTCGATTTCGCCCTCGACGATGGCCAGGGCTTTGAAGATGGCACCGTGCTCAAGGTCCAGATCCAGGAAAAAACCCGCTTCTTCAACAAGCAAGGCGATGAAATCGATGCCTCGGCGCTGCAGGCAGGCCGGCTGGCGACCGTCGACGGCGTGCTGGCGCTCTCCGACACCGGGGCGGATATCCTCAAGGCCAGCTTGATTGTCGTCGACACCCGCATTGCCGGAGAGCCGGTGAAGCTCGAGGGGACCATCAAGAACCTCGATGCCGGCGAGGGGACCTTCGATCTCGAGAAGCTCGGCCCCAATGACATCACCGAGACCGCCTGCGTCGTGGTGCCCCAAGGGGACGCCATTTTCCTCATCACCGAGATGGATGGCAAGCTCGACAGCGAGAGGATCGGCCTGGACCGGCTCCAGGACGGCCAGGAGGCCGACCTCTACGGCAATTTCGATGGCTCCAGTTGTTTCATCCCGGAAACCATCCTGGTCTTCGAGGTGACCGAGCCGGCGCCGCTGTGAGGAAAATCTGTCGCAGCGACGAATTTTCGCGAGCTTATTTGCAAAGGGGTGGAGTCGAGCAGCCCAGCTCATCCGCCGTCGGGTCAGCGCCGCATGCCATCGGCTCGGGTGGAGGCGGCTCCGGTCCTCCGCGGAACTCCCACAGCAGGGAATACACCGCGTCGGTGATATCCAGAGCGCCGGAATCATCCGCATCGGCGGCATCCAGGCACTCCGGTTGATCGCCGCCCAGGAAGAGGGCCATGAGCGTGTAAACGGCGTCGGATTGGTCCACCGTTCCATCAGCGTTCGAGTCGCCGCGGCGGAATCTCGTCGAGCCGGCTTCGCCGTAGATGATAAATACCCTTCCCGGCCTGAAGACGCCCGGATTGTTGATATCCCATCTTCCGCCAATCTCCGCGATGGCGAAATCATCCAGGCCATCACCATTGACGTCCCCGGAGCTCTTCACCTGGTTCATGAACGGATTCGGACTGG
>JACQVS010000252.1 GCA_016209605.1 Planctomycetota bacterium | reverse complement strand
TTTTCCCCATCAAGCTTGTTCTTTTTCCGGAGTTAGCCCAAGCCGCGCCGGTGTACCTCACCACCCGGGAGCTGGCCGATAAGCTCGCGGTTCCCAACCCCAACGAGCACACCGAGCGGTATCTCGCCCGCGCCCGCAAATACGGCATCTATATCCAGACCGGGACGTTTATCGAAATCGACCCCCGCTGGCCGGGAGCGGTCTTCAACACCACCTGCCTGATCGGCCCGGATGGGATCCTGACGCGGTACCGCAAGGTCAATCCCTGGATCCCCTGGGAGGTCCACGCCAGCCCCCACGATCTTGCTGGCTATGCCGACGATCCCTTCCCGGTGGCGCGGACGCCCATCGGCAACCTGGGAGCGGCGATTTGCTACGACTGGATCTTCCCCGAAGCCATCCGCCAGCTCGCCGCCAACGGCGCCGAGGTTCTGATCCGCCTCTCCGCCTACATGGACCCATGGGGAGCCACTCCCCCCATGGACTGGTGGACGGTCGTCAACCGCTGCCGGGCGCTCGAAAACCTCGCCTACGTCGCCGCTGTCAATCAAGGAGCCCAGCTGCGCCGCTACCCGCCGTTTTCCTGGCCGGGGGGCAGCATGGTGGTCGACTACGACGGCCGGATCCTGGCGCAGGCCGATCCGGGACCCGGCGAGAAGATCGTGGTGGCGGAGATCGACCTGGCGGCTTTGCGCGAGGCGCGCCTGCGCCGCCTGGGCCACAACCCACTCGCCCATCTCCGCGCCGAAGCTTACCCGGTATACCGGCGGTCGTTTTATCCGCCGGGGGGCTTTGCAGGTCCGGGGCAGCCTGCCGGTGATCGCACGGTTGAGGAAAACGAAAAGGTCATTCGGGATTCCATTGCCAGGCTTTTCGGCCGTTGATTTTTCAACCCGCCGCCTTCTGCCCGTTCGCCTGCGGCATGGAGTAAAAGGCTCCTTCCAGGCGGATGCCTTGGTCGGCCACGAGCTCATCCAGCCGCGGCCCCGACTGCCCGGTGGCGTGGCGGACCTCGGCGGCGGTCAAGCGGGGATGGATCTGGAACAAACGGATCCAGTCCTCGCGCGTGTCCTTGAACGGCTGGCGCAAGTGGGGGGGGAAGCCGGAGCGCAGGATCGACTGCAACAACTCGTCGTAGGTCACCATGCCGTGCAGAACTTCCCTGTTTTCGCTTCCCAGCCGGGAGACCACCATGGTCGGAAAGCCGAACTTGTTGCTGCTCGCCTCGCGGCGGTCGCGCTGGAAAAGGAAATCGGCCCGGCCGCTGCTCAGGTGGTCCTTCAACTGCTCGACGTTGAGGTCGATTTTTCCGGCCAGAGCGAGAATGATCTCCCGGTTGTCAATCGGCGTCGACTCGACGAAAAACGCCTCCCTGAGTTTGCGCAGCAGCCGATGGGCGGCTTGCGGGCTGATGAGCGAAGCGGCCTTGACGGCGCGGCAGGCTTCGAAGGTGGTTTGCAGGAGATGCCGATTCCAGATGTCGGGATTGACCGGCATGCCGGACACTTCGGCGATCATGCGCCAGTGCCTTTGCGCTATCGTCGGCTCGATCACCGGGCGGTCGCTCAGGCCGCCCAGCACTCTCCGGAAGTTAAAATGAGGCTCCGCCAGCGGCTGGCAGAATTCGAAGAAGAATGTGGTGGTGACCGGCTGAAAAGCCCAGCACCAGTTACAAGCTGGATCTTCAAGCAACGTGATTTCGATGCTCTCTTGCCTGAAGCTCATGAAATTCTCCTCTGATTTTCTCTTGAACCGCTCCACACCGTTCTAGCTGCTGGTCTATCAACTGTTATATCAGCTGTCTCCCGAGCTCATCCATTCTCAACGTTTTCACCGGTTTCTCAAGAAAGAAAAGGCTTCTCTATTTCTTCTCGCCGTGGAATCCTGTTAAAATACCGTCCGCTGGTTCAAAACCTGGAGGAGACACTTCATGGACTGGTCTGAGCTGCAGAACAATCCGCAGTTTCGCATGTGGCTGGAGCACCTGATCGAAGACAAGGTCAACGAGGCCTTGGAGCACGACCGGGAGCAGCGCTTCCGCGACTCCTTTGCCGTCATTTCGGTCCGCAAGGGGGATTCCCTGGCCGAGGGGATCGCCGGTTACCTCGGCAAGCGGCTGGTAGACTACGACTTGATCGTCTTCGGGGATGGCGAGAAGAAGGCGGTGATCAAGGAGAACCTGAGCGGCAAGCACGTCTATGTCATCGCCACCGTGGGGGAGAACGAGGATCCGGACGTCTCCTTCGCCAACACCTGCCGGATCGTTTCCACCCTGGCCCGCACCTGCAAGGTGGCGCGCATCAACGTGGTGGCCCCCTGCTTGTGGTACCAGGCGCAAGACAAGACTCACGCCCGCCGGGAGCCCATCAGCGTCCGCGATGTCGCGGACGACATCATCCGCCGCGGCATGGACCATATCATGGTCATGGAGCTGCACAGCGAGCAGATCGAGATCGCGTTCAACAGCTTTGATCACCTCAAGATCACTCCCATCGTCGGCGACTACCTCAACCGCCGCTTCGAGAGGGATCACCAGCCCCTGGTGCTCATCTCGCCGGATGACGGCGGCGTCCGGACCCGCGAGGACCTCTACAAGAACATCAACCCCAAGTACATCGCCGGCCAGGCCGCGGTGCACCAGCTGCGGGTGCGCGGGGCTCTCGATGAAAAGGACCTGATCGATTTTGTGGGCGAGGTGGGCGGCCGCATCGGCGTGATTTATGACGACTTGCTGCGCTCGGGCACCACCCTTTTCCAGGCCGCCGCCGCCGCCAAGAACTGCGGGGCCACCAAGGTGATTGCAGCCGTGGCGCATTTTTACGGCTTTGACTCGAAAAGCATGACCTTCGAGGAAAAACTGCGCCGTTCCGGCGTCGACGAGTTGATCATCACCAACACCCGCCCTGATTTCGTCAAAAAGCTGACGGCCAGCTCGGTCTATCGCTCCAGGATCACCGTCCTGGACATCGCCCCTTACCTGGGGCGGGCGATCCGCAACTACCAGAGCGGAGGCACGGTCAAGGACATGATTTATCGGGTGGGGGACCGGCGCGAATTCTACCGGGTGATCCACCAGGCGGGAAATTCGTTGTGATTGATCGACTCCCCCTGGAGAAAATTCCCGGCAGGTAATTATTTCCCGCCAAACTTGGTCGGTGGTCCAGCCTCCGAGGCCTCAACTGTTTGCGGCGGTTCAAGCGAGGTTTCTGGAAATTACCGGCACACTTTTTGCCATATGTGAGACATTGAAGAGTGAGACATTGAAGAGATTTTTTCAGCGCCATGACCAGAGAACCGCTCCAATCCCAGCCGCCCGATCCTAAAGCCTCGCCTTCCGAGGGGAGCCCTTTCCCCCTGTTCTTGTTCCTGCTTGCCACCGTTTCCTTGTGCGGATTCTATCACCAGTTCCTGATTGAAGTGCCCGGCGAGCTGTTGCAGCACTCCTTCAAGCAGGATCTCCCCGCCCGGCTGGTTGAGTGGCTGGACCAGGCGACCGTGGCCATCGGCTCCCGGCCCATCCTCGCCTTGCTAATCTTCCTGATCTCGATCAGCCCCGGCCTGGTCTTTTATGAGCAAGCCCGCAAGTACTACTACATCCTGAGCGTCTGCGCCGTGCTCCTCTGGGGCACCAGCTTTGTCCTCTCGGAGCGCCCGGCCAAGCGGCTGGGGACCGCCATCCATCAGATCCTTTCCATGGGGCGGGAGTTTCCCGAGACCATCCACGGGCAGTAAATTCCACGGGCCGCAGTTCCACGCTTGCCGGCCCTTCCTCCTCTCAACCCCGCTTCTTTCCCATACCTTTCCTGCCAAAAGATTTCCGAAATTTTTTTCCATTGCAGCCTTTGCAACTTTCCGGGATGCTTGGGGTTTATAGCGTGTGAGAACTTTGCTCGAAGTCGAATATGGAATCGAAAAGGACGCTGTCAAGACCTTGAGGATGATCTGGAAAATTCTTGCAGCGGGAGCAAAGTCGAAGTTAAAGGATCAGGGAACCGGGTCTGGTTCCTTTTGGAAGGTATAGAGGACATTTAAAGAAAGGGCCCCCATGAAGAATGTCATTTTGAGTTTCTTGACGGTTTTGTGTTTGGGCGTTTACTGTAGCCGACTGAATTACTGTAGCCGACTGGCGGCGCAGATCATTGACATGAGTCCGGAGCACTGCCGGGATCTGGTCGAGCAGGCTTTCAAGGCCTGCCTGGCCTCGGGACACTCCGAGGCAGACTGCCTGAAGCTGAAAGAAGAAATGCTCCGCCGCTGCGATGACATGCAGCCGCCCCCTCCCCCGCCACCCTCTCCCCTCACCTGTGAAGAGGCCTGCAAGCTGCTGGCCGACAAAGTCACAGAAGACTGCCGCCGCCATGGCGGCACGGAAGAGCAATGCGCCGCCAAGGCCCAGGAAGTCCTGAACGGCTGCTTGACCCACTGCCAGCCTCCGCCACCCCCGCCACCCCCGCCC
>JACQVS010000251.1 GCA_016209605.1 Planctomycetota bacterium | reverse complement strand
GTCGAGAAGGAATCCATCGCCGCGCGGCTAGACGAGGAGACGCGGCGCCGTTTTGAGGAGTTTTACCTCTGCCCAGGCTGCCGCCGGATTTACTGGAACGGCTCCCACGCCGCCCGCATGGACCGCTTTCTCAAAGAGGTGGTGGCGGAGATTATAAAAACCCCCGGGGCGTTTATGGTATAATATTGCCGAGATTTGAGTTTGGATATTTTCTAGAAGTTTTGTCATGAACAAGCGGCTGTTTGCGGTGTTTGCCGTCGCAACTTTCGGGTCCTTGGCCAGCATGCAAGCGGATCCCCTGGCTGGATCCGCATTCACCGTCGAGATCCGGTGCGCTCCGGTCTTTGCTTTCAAGGACGGAACCGGGAAGCAGTACGGCGCCCTCGAGACCGTATTTTCCGAGGCGGCGACTCTCTCTCTCGGCAGCCCTTCGGTGACGTCCACCGGGCCTCTTGCGCCCGCCCCGGCGGGAGCCGCCGGCAACAACCTCTTCCTCAAGGCGCAGGCGGAGGATTACGCTCCCGTTCCCGGCGCCAAACGGCTCCTGGTCAACCTCGAGGGAGCGGTCTCCGCCCCCGGACTAGGCGGCCTCAAGGATCTCGGCCTCCGGATCACGGAGCTCACCAGCGCCCAGGCTCCTCCGCCCGGCAAGGCGCAGGTGAACGATTACATCGTTTTTGAGCTTCTTAGCGTCGATTTCCCCGCCGGCACCTGGGTCGAGCTGATGACCAATTCCCGCCTGCAGCAGATGAACCTCCTCCCAGCGCCGTTCGATCCCGCGGTCGAGACCATCGATCCGGACGCCTCCAGTTGGGTAAACGTCCTCCAGGACGGGGGATTCTTGCCGCTGATCACCGGCGGCTCGAGCATCTGTCCCGATCCGGAAGCCGTCCGGTTTCGATTCGCCCTGGAGTCTAATAACCTCGCTCTCGACATGCAGGAGACCGCCGCGCTCCGCTGGGCCATTTTCTATCGCCAGCCGTTCCCGGGGCTGGTCATCTGCGAGGCGCTGCTTTTCCCGGACTCCTTCAGCGCCACAGTCCTTCGATGGCTCGATGGCCAGCTCATCCCCAAAAACGCCGCGGCGGAGATCCAGGAGAGCGCGGCCCGCGTGCGCAAGCTCGCTCAGGCGGTCAATGGCGCCGCGACATTGCAGATTGCCAAGGCCGAGTTCGAGCGCCTCAAGGTCGAGCTCGAGGACTTCGAGAACACCGCTCGCGGCTTTCAGGCTGTGATGGCGCCGGAGGCTTACAGCGAGCTGGAGCGGCTGTTCGAGGGGGCTCGAGATGAGCTGGCCAGGGCGATCGGCTGGATCGGACCGGGGAGCCCCGACCTCTGTCTCCACTCGGAAAAACGCTACTGGCCGCTGTGCGGCGACTACTTCACCATCAGCTTCACCTCCTCCGACCCAACCCTGGAGATGACCTCCGCCGACATCGATCTCTCGGGCGCGGGCTTGAGCGGCCTCACATTCGGCGGCTGGGGGAGCAGCTGCGGCATCCCGGACCCGGCCGAAGTCATCGGCCAAACCGGCCTGGGGACTCAGGTTCTCCATTTAGAATTCTCGGGCTTTCTCTCGGGTATGGAACTGGTCGTTTTTGCCGATATCGTGGAAGCTGCGCCATGGGTGCGGGGCGAGCAATTCGTCGGAGCTATGATCTCTGCCGGTTTTAGCGATGGGACGCGAGCCGAGGCGACCTATCTTGCTTTTGCCGACACCGATCCCGCCACCATCGCGGCGCATAGCTGCCCTTACGGCTGCCTCTTCGCCAGGAGAGGTTACCTCAACCTCGAACCCAGTTGTTATCCCTGCAGCGAGGAGGTGTCGATCCGGTTCGCGAGCTCAGACCTCGCCCGGCGCCTCGTCAGCGTCACCTTCGACCTGTCGGCGTCGGTTGGAGCGATCGGCGCGGGAGTGCCGCCCGAGTTCACTACCAGCGTCCCGCCGATTGACTGTCCCTTCGCCGTCGGAGAAGCCGACAGCGCCACGGGATTGGGGTCGATGATCTTGATCCTGGGTTACACCGGCCTCGAGCCGGGCATCACCGGACTCTACATGGTCGACATCTCGTCTCCGACCACGCTGTCGCTTGGACTCGTCTTCCCCCTCAGCCCGGTGCTAGACGGGACGGCGGTGACGGCGACCTTCAATGACGGAGGAACCGCCGCGGTTGTTCTGAATGAGATCTTGCCGGTGGATACCCCCTGCGAGGTGACCAACTGCGATATCTCCTCCACGGCATGCTGGGACATTGACGCCATCGTCGGGACCCTCTGTCCCATCCTGACCCTCCACGCCACGCCTTCCCTGGGGCTCACCCCCCTGGAATTATTTCAACTCGACCTCTTGATCAGAGGCGGGCGCGATACCGGCAGCCTGAGCGACCGCGCCGCGGCGGCGCTCGCCGTCATGACTGAGGAAATGGATGCCGCCGTGGCTAACCTCAAGCAAACCAGCAATCCGCGAGACATCGCCTCGGGGCTTGACGGCCTCGAGGCTTCGCTCGACGGCATGTATTCGGCAGTCATCCAACTAGCCGGGGGCGATATCAAACATCCCCTGGCGGCTCATCTCCTGTCGCAAATCAAGGCGACTCTCCAGTCGATAAGCAGAGCCAGGTTTGCCAATCTCCGGGAAGTCTGCGACGGCAAGGATAACGATGGCGATGGTGAAGTCGATGAGGGATTCGATGTCGACGCCGATGGCATCGCCAACTGCCTCGACAACTGCCCCGAGAAACCCAATCCCGGCCAGGAGGACTCGAACCGGGACGGCGTTGGCGATGCCTGCGCCTCCGATCCGCCGCCCGAGATCTGCGGCGACGGCAAGGACAACAACGGCGATGGCAAGGCGGATGAGAATTGCGGCGGGGTGCGCCAGACCTGTCTTTACGCCAAGAGGGGGCTTGGCATTTTTGGCGGCACCGGAGGAGCCGAGTGCGGCGACCATATCGTTTTCAGCTTCGACTTGAGCTCTCCCGATCCCTTCAAGCGGCTGGAGTCGGTGACCATCGACGGAAGCCCTTCGGGCTTAGGGACGGTGGTCTTCAATGCTTATCCGTGCAATTGGACTCTGCCCGCCGCCATCGCCGGCATCAGCGGCTTCGGAACCCAAATCCTGTCGATCGATTTCACCGATCTTCCCCCTGGAACTGAAACAGCGGTGCAGCTCGACATCGATCGCAGCGCTTCCACGGCTGGGACGGTGCTGGCGGCAGAGTTCAGCGGCACGACGCTCACCGCGAGCTTTAGCGACGGCGAAACCCTGACCGTTGCTTTCGACCTCTCCGTCGACAGATTTGCCATCAGCGCCAATTCCTGCCCTCCCTTGTCGATTGAATGGCCCTTGATCCGGGATGCCCTGGCGGCGCGGTTCGCCGGCTTGACGGAACTCATCCACAACGGTGATCAAAGCGGCGACATGACTAGAGATGCCGCTGGCGACCTGAACAAACTGGTGGAGGGCATGGCGGCCAGATTAAATAGCATCAACCCCGGCGGCGAGCCTCAAATCTTTTTTAAGAGCTTTGAAAACCTAGCTGATATCGCCGAGGTATTCAAGACTCGCGTCGCCGATTGGGCCAGGCGCGATGCCATTAGCAAGCCCCTGGCCGCCCAGCTCGATCAACAAACTCTGGCTCTCCTGGAATTGATCGCCTCGGCGAAGCAAGAGCTGTTTCTGGAATATTGCGATGGTCGCGACAATGACTTCGATGGATCCATCGACGAGGACCTCGACCGCGACCGGGATGGCGTTCCCGACTGCCAGGACAACTGCCCAGGGCTCGCCAACCCAGGCCAGGAGGATCTCGATCACGACCGCATTGGCGATGGATGCGAAGGGGGGCAGCCCTTGAGGGAAGTTTGCGACGGCGCCGACAACGACGACGATGGCCTCATCGATGAAGGCTTCGACCCCGACCGCGATGGCATTGCCGATTGCAAGGACAACTGCCCGAACGTTTACAACCCCCTGCAGGGGGATAAAGATGGGGACGGCCTCGGAACCCTTTGCGATGCATCGGAAAGGGCTGGGAAGGCCAATGGATTTTTCTCGGGAGACTTCAACTCCGACTTGGCCGCCGACATTTCCGATGCCATCGGCATCCTGGAGTGGCTGTTCCTGGGTCGAGGAAAACCGCAGTGCCAGATATCCTCCGACCTCAACGGCGATGACGCGGTCGATGTCAGCGATGCCATTGGTCTCCTGGAGTATCTTTTCCTGGGAAGAGCCCTGCCCCAGGTGACCTTCGGCATCTGCCAGAGCGATCCGGCTCTCAACGACTTGAACTGTCCGGCGGCAACGTGCGCCACCCTTTCAGAATGCGAAACGCCGGCGAAACTGGGGATAACCATTTATTATGCAAACCAGACCAACACCGCCGGCCCTTGGAACGGCCTGTCACCGATCACCGGATTCCAGAACATCCAGGAAGCCATCGACGCGGCCTCTCCCAATGATGGGGTGGTGGTCCTGCCCGGAACTTACGCGGAAAACCTGGTCCTGCCGAGCGACGTCAATTTGTCCGCCTGCGCCGATGGGCCGGCTGCAGTGATCGATGGCGGAGCGTCCACTTTGCCTGCTATCGCGGCGGCAGGAAACAACTTGATTTTCGGCTTGATCATACGAGGCGGGCTCTCCGGTATCGACTGCGACCTTTCCGGCCTACTGACCACCACGCTCCCCGATCCCAGCGACCCCGAGCCCAGGCTGCGAGTGTGGCGCTGCGAGATCAAAGAGACCGGCGATGGCATCCGCGTCGCCGCTGACAACGTGCTGGATGGGTTTGCCGCGGCGGCGAGGATCGAAGGCCTGGTCGAGATAGCCAACAACTATATCCATGACCTTTCAACGGCTGGAGCGGGAATCCGGTTGCTGCTCTCCTCGGTCTCCCCCCCGGGCTCGGAGGAGATTCAAATCGGCATACGGCTTGAGCACAACGTCCTGCACAACCTGGGTCAAGGCATCCTGCTAGACGCCGAGGGTCCGGGATCGCTTTCCTGCGGCTCCGGCTGCGGAGATACGAGCTTTTCCGGTTTTATCATGAACAACTTGATTTTCGATGCCAGCACCCACGGCATTACACTCAGAGGCAGGGAGATGGGAGCGGCGGGAGTTTTCATCATCAACAACACCCTGGCCGATCTTGGCGCCATTCCCAATCAGGGCCATGGCATCCAGGCGATCTCCGAATCAGGAGGCACCGCCAGGCCGGCGGTGCTCAACAACATCATCTGCGGCAACAGCGGGGCCGGTTACATTGAAGATGGAACGGCTAGCGATGCCATCGACCTCAGTTACAATCTATTCTTCGACAACGGCCTGGCCAACTATGAGGATTTCGACGGCCCCGCCGCCATCGACACCGAGGCGGGCCTCAACGACCCCAGTTTTTCTGAATTTTTCAGCGGCTGCGGAAATCAAGTCGAACTGTTTCCTTTCGATCCCTTCGTCGATGGAACCTTTTACTTTTCCGGCGCCCCCATCACCACCGGACCGGCGGCATATTTTCTCGATCAGTCCTTCGCCGCCAACCCGGCCATAAACGGAGGGAATTTTCCGGCGACCGACCTGGATCTCGGCGCCAGGACCACGGCTGCAAGCGGAGCTCCAGATGTCGGAATTGTGGACATCGGCTTTCACTTCCCGCTTCCCTAGCGGCGCCATACATAAATCCTCAGAAACATCATCAGTTAAAAGAGCGACCAGCCCAGCCCCAGCGGCCCGTTACGTGCCCCCGAGTTGTAGACGCGAGCCAAAGGCGGCGCCTGGCCGCCCGGGCCTCTGGGCATCACGAGCGACACGACGTAGCTCCCGCTCCCCGTGTTGAGCTGCGGCTGGAACGACTCCCCCAGCCCCTGGATCGACCCCGGACCTGAGGGCAGCGAGATCGCCCGAGGAGCCACGCCGTTCTTGTCAAAGGCAGGCAGAGGATTAAACCGCCAAGGCGCCAATTCCTTGATCGGCACCTAGATCTGTTCCCCCCTTCAGGAAACTGGAGCGTCAAAACTTTCATCAGCATCGCAAAGCGGGCCGGCATTTGTCGTGACCGCGGTCACGTTGCGGTAAAATAACTTTTGATGATGACTGTCTTCTTCCGCTTTTACGCCGAGCTGAACGACTTCCTGCCGGAGGAGAAGCGGTTCAAGGCCTTCGCCCAGGAATTCAAAGAAACCGTTTCCAGCCGCGGCGCCAGCTCATCGAGGTGCTGAGGCGCTTCGACCTGGCGGGAGCGACGCGGCCCTTCACGCGCTGCCTCCAGTGCAACCGCCTGCTCGAGCCGGTCGAGAAGGAATCCATCGCCGCGCGGCTAGACGAGGAGACGCGGCGCCGTTTTGAGGAGTTTTACCTCTGCCCAGGCTGCCGCCGGATTTACTG
>JACQVS010000250.1 GCA_016209605.1 Planctomycetota bacterium | reverse complement strand
GTCAAGATGCGGCCGGAGTGGGGCACCTCGGTGTTGTAAGCGCGCGCCAGACGGGTGATGGAATCGAGCAGGATGACCACATCGCGGCCGTACTCCACCATCCGCTTCGCCTTTTCGATCACCATCTCGGCCACCTGGACGTGGCGGGAGGCCGGCTCATCGAAGGTCGAGCTGATGACCTCCCCCTTCACCGAGCGCTCCATGTCGGTGACTTCCTCGGGCCGCTCGTCGATCAAGAGCACGATGAGGTCGACCTCGGGATTGTTGCGGGCGATGCTGTTGGCGATCTTCTGCAGCAGGATGGTCTTGCCGGTGCGCGGCGGAGCGACGATCAGGCCGCGCTGGCCCTTGCCGAGCGGCGTCACCAGCTCCATGATGCGCATCTCCAGCCCTTCCGTATCCACCTCCATGATCAGGCGCTCTTCGGGATAGAGCGGGGTGAGCTCGTCGAAGTTGACCTTGTCGACCAGCTTTTCGGGCGGCTCGTAGTTGATGGCGTCGACGCGGAGGAGCGCGAAATAGCGCTCGTTCTCCTTGGGCGGCCGGATCTGGCCCGAGACCACGGTGCCGGTGCGCATGCCGAAGCGGCGGATCTGCGACGGCGAAACGTAAATGTCGTCCGGGCACGGATAGTAGCTGTAGCGCGGCGAGCGCAGGAAGCCGAATCCGTCAGGGAGGATCTCCAGCACCCCTTCGCCGTACATCATGCCGTCCTTGTGGACCTTCTCCTTCAAGATTTTGAAGATGAGGTCGCCTTTTTTGAGGCCGGTGTACTCCTGGATGCCCTCGCGCCGGGCCAGCTCGTGCAGCTCGGCGATGTTCATCTTCTGGAGCTGGCTGACGTGGAAATCGACGCGCGGCGCCTCGGTGGGCGGCTGGGCTTGCAGGGCCTGGGCCTCCTGCTCGAGCTCGATGTCGTTCGGCAGGCCGGCCGGCAGCGCCTGCTGCTCTGCGATGCTCATCCCCGGGGAGCCGTTGTTGTCGTGTCTTTGATGCGGCGGCCGGCCGTGCCTGGGACCTCTCCTTCGCGGCGGGCCTTTTTTCTTTTGCATGGTCATAAATGAAAAACCTTTCTTGAAAATGGATAACGAAAACAGCTTGGTGTTGAATTTCTGAAACTGAACTTCTCAAAGAGATCTACATTGACCGGTTCCTCCTCATTTCACTTCACGATGAGTCTACCTTGCCGCTTCTGGGGACCTCCTCCAGGCCTCGATTCCGGGCCAGCAGCCGGCCGAGAATCCCATTCACCTGGCCGCGGGTGCTTTCCAGCGAGCCGTTATTGTCAATGATCCAGTGCGCCATGGCGCGCTTCTCCGCCAGCGGGATTTGATGGCCCTCGCGCCGGGCCAGCTCCTCGGGAGCCCAGCCGCGTCCCTGGCAGCGCTCCCGCCGCACCTCCTCGGCCGCCTCGACGAACACCAGGCGATCGCACTCGGCCTGGAGCGGCGAGGAGGCGAGCAGCGAGACGTCGAGGACCAGGACGGTCTCCGGCCGCTCCGCGGGGATCTGCCGGCCGTGGAGGCGGCGATGATCGCCGAGGCGCCGGGCGATCGCCTCACGGACTCCCGGGTGCACGATCTGGTTGAGGGCGGCGACCGCGGCCGCGTCGCCGAACACCCTGGCGGCCAGGGCCGGGCGGTCGACCTCCCCGCGCTCGTTAACCGCTTCCTTGCCGAAGCGGCGCCGGATCTCCGCCTGGACCTCGGGGCGCTGGAGGACCTGGTGCGCCGCCTGGTCGGCATCGATCACCGCGCAGCCCGCCTCGGCGAAGAGGCGCGCCACCGTGCTCTTTCCGGATCCGACTCCTCCCAATATTCCTAGGATCATGGCTGTCAAGCTCAAGTCGAAGATCAGGCCTCGTACCACGATTCACCCCAGTGAATGTCCACGGTCACCGGCACCGCCAGCCGGATGGCGCCGGCCATCTCGCGGCGGATGTGCCCGCACTCTTCCTCGGCGCGGTCGCGATGCACCTCGAAGATCAGCTCATCGTGGATCTGCAGCAGCAAGTGGTTGTCCGCCTGCCGCTCCTGGAGGTCGGTGTAGATGTTGTTCATGGCGACCTTGATGAGATCGGCCGCGGAGCCTTGCACCACGGTGTTGACCGCGGTTCGCTCGGCAAATCCCCGCAGCCGCTGGTTCTTCGAGTTCAGGTCCGGGATGCGGCGGCGGCGGCCGAGGATGGTGCGCACTTCGCCCGTTTCTCGCGCCCCGGCGATGGTCGCATCGACGAAGCGGCTGACGCCGGGGTAGTTGCTGAAGTAGGCGCCGATGAAGTCGGCTGCATCTTCGACCGGGATGCCCAGGTCCTGGGACAGCCCGAAAGGGCTCATGCCGTAGATGATGCCGAAATTGACCGCCTTGGCGGCCCGCCGCATTTCGGGGGTCACCAGGTCCTGCGAAACTCCGTTCACCAGGGCCGCCACCGCCCGGTGGATATCCTCGCCCCGCCGGAAGGACTCGATCAAGCTGGCGTCGGCGGAGAGGTGCGCCAGGATGCGCAGCTCGACCTGCGAGTAGTCCGCCGACAGGAGGACGTGATCCGGCTGGCCCGGCATGAAGGCCTTGCGGATCTCCCGCCCCAGCTCCGTCTTGACCGGAATGTTCTGAAGGTTGGGGTCGGAGGAGGACAGCCTCCCCGTCGCCGTCACCGTCTGATTGAAGCTGGTGTGAATCCGGCCGGTGGAGGGCTCGATCAGCTGCGGCAGCGCTTCGACGTAAGTGCCCAGGAGCTTGGTCAGGCTGCGATGATCAAGGATCCACGGCACCACCGGATGCTTCTCTTTCATGGACTCGAGCACTTCCGCCGAGGTCGACCAGCCGATCTTGCCGCGCCGCCCTCTCGGCAACCCCAGGTCCTCGAACAGCACCTTGCCGAGCTGCTGGGGGCTGGCGATGTTGAACTCGCGGCCGACGCGCTCGTGGATCTTCCGGGTCAACTCCTCGAGCTCCTCATTGAGCTTCCTAGCCATGCCATCGAGGTGGGCGCGGTCGATGGTGATGCCGCGGTGCTCCATCTCGGCGAGCACCTCGATGAGCGGCACCTCCACATCGCGGTAAACCGGGTGCAGGCCTTCCAGCTCGAGCTTCTCTTCCAGGACGGCGCACAGGCGCAGGGCCACATCGGCATCCTCGCAGGAGTACTCCGAGATCTTTTCGAGGGGGACGGTTTCCATGCCGGCGGCCTCTTTCTCCTCGCCGATCAGCGATTCGATGGGGATGTTGCGGTGGCGGAGGTACTCGATCGCCAGGCTGTCGAGGTTGTGGCCGCGGATGCCGGGATTGAGAAGATAGGAGGCGACCATGCTGTCGCCGGCGATCCCTCGCAACCGCAGGCCGTGGCTCCGGCAAAAGCGGGCATCGAACTTGATGTTCTGCCCGACCTTCTCGAGGTTCGGGTCTTCCAGCACCGGGCGCAAGCCGCCGAGGATTTTTTCCTGGGAAAGCTCGAGCGGCTCTGGGGCCCGGAGGGGAACGTAAAAGGCCTGGACCGGGGCCTCGCGGGCGGCCGGACTCCTGGCCAGACCCTCCTTGAAGACGGCGAAGGACAGCCCCACCAGACGGTCGCGCAGCGGATTGAGCCCGGTGGTTTCGGTGTCGAAGGCGAACCGTTTTGCCCCCCGGAGCAAGTCTCTCAAGCTTTCCAGCTCCCGCTCGCTCCGCACCAGGCGGTAGTGGGAGGGGAGCGGGGTGGCGCTGACCTCCGGAGCCGCTGCCGGAGCGGCCTCGCTTTCCGTCCTGACCTCGCTTTCCAAAGCCGCGCTGGAATCCATGCCCTCGAGGTCCAGCTCTGAAGCCTCCGGCGGCTGCGGGCTGGCGGTTGGCGCCGCCGCATGCCGGGCCTCGAGCTTCTTGAGCAGGTTGCGGAAATGAAAGCGCTCGAACAGCTGCCGCAGCGCCGCGGCGTCAGGCTCCCCGACCTTGAGGTCCTCGATCCCCAGCGGCAGCGGGCAGTCGGTCCGGAGCTTGAGGAGGCCGCGGGTCTCCTCGAGCTGCGGGCGGCTCTTCAAGATCTTGTCGATCACGCCCGCCGGGAGGTTCCAGCGCCGCCGGTCCGGATCGGCGCCGAAAAGGGCATCCAGGCTTTCCACCTGGGAGAGGACCTTGACCGCCGTTTTGGGGCCGATGCCGTCGATTCCTGGGATGTTGTCGATGTCGTCGCCCACCAGGCTCAGGTAGTCGACCACTTGAGACGGGGCGATGCCCTTCTTCTCCCGCAGGGACTGCACCGTGAACGGCTTGCCGTTCGAGGAGTCGTAATAGCGGATGTGCTCATCGAGGAGCTGCTCGAGGTCCTTGTCCCTCGAGACCAGGTAGGCGTCAATGCCCTTTTCGGCGGCGCGCCGGGCCAGGGCGCCGATGACATCGTCAGCTTCGAAGCCGGCCACTTCCAGGATGGGGATGCGGTAGGCCTGGAGCAGCTCGCGGATCGCCGGCAGCTGCGCCTCGAGCTCCTCCGGCATGGGGGCGCGGTTGGCCTTGTACTCCGGGAAGCGCTGGTGGCGGAAGGTGGGCTCCGGGTGGTCGAAGACGACCGCCAGATAGTCCGGCTTCTCCTCCAGGACCTTCTCGATCAGCTGGGCGAAGCCGAAGACCGCTCCGGCCGGCGTGCCGCCGGGAGTTTGCAGGCGCGGGATTCCATAATAGGCCTGGTAGCCGTAGGAATACCCGTCAATGATGAAGAACTTGCTCAAGGAACCGAGCGCCATTTTAACCGTAATTTCCGGAGGTTTTGATGAAGGTCCATCAGGCGGTTGGAGCGCCAGCGCTCTCGATTTCAATCGCTCAGGAAAGCCGGAGCCGGCCGACCTCCGAAAAGAAACAGCCGCTCCGGGGGAATGTTCTTTGAGTTTCTCTCGGCTTGCAAGGTCAGCAAGGCGAAGGATCTGGAAACACCCCCAATCCCGCCACCTCTTTGAATCTCCTTCTTCACATACTATCTTCCCGTTTCCCCTTCACTCGAGTTGATTCCGGAAACCTCGGGTTGAATTGATTTTTATGGACGGAAAAAACTGAAAAGCCCGAGGCTGCCAAAGACGAAAAACGCTAAAGACATAGAACAGCTAATAATGATAATGTCGAGGATTAGCTGAAAACACCTTTGGAATGTTTAGGACATAAATAACCTCAAACCGATCCCCTGTCAAGAAGATTTTTTTTGGGAGCGCCGGATTTTACCCGGAATCCACCCGTAATCGGCCGAATTCCGCCAGGAATCGGCCCGGGATTTGGGGTTTCTGCCCTTGACAGGGGGAGGTTCTATCATAAAATCGTAAGTTAGTTAAATCATTGCTTTACAGCTTACCTGAACTGCCTGAATTACCTGAAACCGTAAGAGCCAGGTAAACCGGTTTGCAGCTCGAGATAAGAGAATCCCTGTATTCGTTCGACCTAACTGGCAAGTAATTTTGGAGAAAGGTCCATGGCACAGCGGGAAGGTTCCATTTATCTGTATTTGTTCATTGCCTCGTTCATCTTGTTCGCCGGCATGGTGGTGGTGTTTTTCGTCCAGAAAGCCGATCACGATGAGCTTTTCACCACGTTCCAGTCGTACGTGAGGGGCGTGGAGGAGAACAAATGGGAGCCGCTGAACGGCGTGCTGGCGCGCGACCGCCAGAAGCTCGAGCAGCTGAACAGTTTGAAGCAGCTGATCGGCGGGCCCGATGCCGCCACCAACTGGCCGGGCGATGGGGAGTTCCGCAACAAGCTCAAGGAAATCACCGAAAAGTACAACGAGATCGGCGAGAAGCTCCAGCAGCCGAAGCGCGATTATGTCGCCATGGCCGAGCCCTACGAGGATCTCCTCAACCTCCTCAACGCCCTGAAGCGGGCCTGGGATGAGGCCAACGAGCGCGCCAAGGCCGCCAACGACCAGTACTCGCAGCTGCGGGAGACCACCGAGAAGCAGCTCGCCGAGTTTGACAAGAAGCTGGCGGAGAAGAACCAGGCGCAGGCCGACCTGGAGAAGCGCTGCGAGGAGGAGAGTCAAAAGAACAAGCAGAAGATCGAGGAGATGACCCAGCTGCTCGACAAGAAAGAAGAGGAGTACACCGAACGCGAATTGACCTCCAAGCGCGAGATCGCCCGCCTCAACAACACCATCCAGCAGCGGGACCTGACCATCAAAAAACTGCAGGAGGGGATCGTCCGGGATAGGAACATCGAGGACATCGAGCCCGACGGACAGATCCTGCAGGTGGAGCCTCTCAGCCAGCTGGCCTGGGTGAACCGCGGCCGCAAGGACCACATGCGCCTCGGCACCGAGTTCCGCATCTTCCAGTACGTCGGCGGCAAGAAGGTGTTCAAGGGGAAGGGCGAGATCAGCCGGGTGGAGGAGGACATCAGCCTGCTCCGCATCACCAAGGAGGATGACGAGCTGAACCCGATCTCGGTGAACGACCAGGTCACCAGCCCCTTCTACGATCCCAAGTCGACGCCGATCTTCGTCTTCGCGGGCGAGAAGCTGAACGATCCCAACTACGACATGGGCTATGTCAAGCGCCGCCTCGAGGCCTCCGGCGCCGAGGTCCGCAAGGAGGTCAGCCACGACACCGACTTCGTGGTCGCCATCAAAGGCTTCGAGACCTCCCCCCAGTACAAGGCGGCGCGGGAGTTCAACGTCACCATCCTCCGGGAAAGCGACCTGCTCGAGTACCTCGGGCGTTGAGCCGCTCCGCGGACCAGCGAAAATCGGACCATTGAAAAAACGGGCCTTTCGAGTTTTTTGAAGGGCCCTTTTGGTTTTCGGAGCGGCCCGAAAAGAATTGGGGATTTACACCCTTACCATTATCATCACCCTTTTTTGAAAGCAGCGCCGCTGCCGGAATTGGCCGGAGCCAGGAAAAACCATGCGTGAAGTGCGGATGACCTTTGGCGAACACCTCGAAGAGCTGCGCCGCCGGCTCATCGGGGCGCTCCTCTGGCTGGGGCTGTCGACCGGGGCCTGCCTTTACTACGGCAAGGGGCTCATGCATCTCACCATGCGGCCGCACGAGAGCGCCATCAAGGGCGCCATGAATAAGAGCAACCTGCAGCGCATCGAGCAGAGCGTCGCCGGCCTGGTGGAGATCCAGGAGGGGGCGGCGAGCTGGGAGCTGCTCTTCATCGACGACCTCCGGGAACGGTGGGGCCGGGAGCAGATGAAGAAGGTCTCGGAAGCTTCCCAGGAGAGAATTTCCCGCATCTTGTCGGCCTTCAGCCCCGAGCAGAAGAAGCAGTTCTTCACGGCGCTGGAGGTGGTCAGCGAAGAATTGCTTCTGGTGTTCCTGCCGATCAGTTCCTCGAAGCTGCAGCCGGCCAAGGAGCGCGGCTATGTCGAGCGCTTCCAGGTCCTCGAGAAGGAGCTGCGCGAGCTGGCGGGGCGGATGGAGAGCTCGAGCTTCCAGCGCCTCCTCGGCCTGGGGGTCGACTTTGACAAGGTCATCCGGACGATCGCCGAGTTCAACCAGTTTCTGGAGGCGCGCCGCAAGGCGATCCTCGAAGGGCCGCCGCCCGACCTGCGCGCGCTCATGGAACAGCTGGCCGAGGACCAGAACTTGAAGAAGATCGATGAAATTTACGGCGACCTGCGGAAGCGGGTCGATGAGATCAGCAGCAACAAGCCCAAGGCGCCCATCCTCATCAAGTACCTCGAGGGCTTCATGAGCTACTTCAAGGTGGCCCTCATCTTCGGCATCTTCTTCGCCCTGCCGCTCATCCTCTTCGAGATGTGGAAGTTCATCGGCGCCGGCTTGTATTCCCACGAGCAGAAGTACGTGCTGATGATCTATCCCTTCTCGATCCTGCTCTTCCTGGGCGGACTTTTTTTCGGCTATTTCTGGATGGTCCCCATCAGCCTGCAGTTCCTGGCGAGCTGGGGGGCCGACTTCGCCGACCTCAATTTCACCCTGGAGAATTACGTCAACCTGTTCTTCACGTTGACGGTGATCCTCGGCCTGGTGTTCCAGACGCCCCTGGTGATGATCTTCCTCTCTCAGATCGGCATCGTCGACGCCAAGGGATTCAAGGCCGCCCGCAAGTTCACGGTTCTGGGAGCGATCGTGTTCGCCATCATCGTCACGCCGCCGGACCCCTTGAGCTGGTTCCTGGTGGCCTCGCCGATTTACCTCCTCTACGAGGCCGGAATTTATATCTGCCAGCTGCTCGAGCGGCGCCAGAAAAAGGAGGCGGCGGCGTGAAGAGGAGCGCTACGGTGGTGAATCATGGAATCGAAGCGAGTTGAGCCATGAAGATCGGAATCATCGGTCTGCCGGGATCGGGCAAATCGACGTTGTGGTGCTGCTTGACGGGAGCCCTGGAAGGGCCCGATCCAGCCAGCATTGGCAAGTTGCAGCTGCGCACGGTCAAGGTCCACGATCCGCGCCTCGAGCGCCTGCGAGCGGACTACAAGCCGAAGAAGTTCACGCCCGCGACTCTCGAGATCGCCGACTTCCCGCCCATGGACCAGGAGGCTCAGGACCAGACCGGCATCGCCCAGCTGCTCGCGCCGGCGCGGCAGATGGACGCCCTGATCGCTGTCCTGCGCGGCTTTGAAAACCCCTTCAACCCGCCTTACCGGGGGCGCCTCGATCCGCTGGCGGACTGGCTCGAGATCCGCTCGGAGCTGATCTTGAGCGATCTCCTCATCACCGAAAAGCGCCTCGAGAAGCTCGAGGTGCAGATCAAGAAGGCGACGCCGACCCTCGACCGCGACAAGAAGGAGCTGGACCTCCTCGGGCGTCTCAAGGGCCAGCTCTTGGCGGAAAAGGACCTGGTGGAGTTCCGCTTCACCGAAGAGGAGAAGAAGATGGTGACCGGCTTCCAGTACCTGAGCGTCAAGCCGAAGATCCCCATCTTCAACCGCGGCGAAGCGCCGCCGCCGGCGGACCAGGTGGCCGCCCTCAACCAGGCGATCCGCCTGCCGGTCTTCGTCGCCGCCGTCCGCCAGGAGCTCGAGATCCTGCAGCTCTCCCCCGCGGAGCAGGAGATCTTCCGCAAGGAGTTCGGCCTGCAGCCCGACACCGTGGACCGGATCGTCGCCGAGTGCTATCGGGCCGCGAACCGGCTCAGCTTCTTCACGGCCGGCGACAAGGAGGTGCGGGCCTGGACCCTCCACCAGGGAGACACGGCGGTGGCGGCGGCGGCGGCGATCCACTCCGACATGGCCCGGGGCTTCATCCGCGCTGAAACCGTCAGTTTCGAGGACTACGTGCGCGATGGGGGGATCAAGGGGGCCAAGGAGAAGGGGCACTTGCGGCTGGAGGGGAAGGAGTACGAGGTGCGGGATGGGGACATCGTCGAGTTCCGCTTCAACGCTTAGAGCCTGTCCCATAAATCCATCCGGGCTTCGGCCGGCTGCGAAGGCGCCATACTGCGTTGGGCCTCCTAGCCTTATTTCTCCGTTAATAAGGCGGCGTCGGCCCGCCTTGTCTGGCGCCTTCTCGCTCGGCCTCGGGCCTCGGAGCGACTTTCGGGACAGGCTCTTAACGGAACTTCATCTTTCCTCCCCGCCTCGATTTGCGGGATTCCCGCAAGGTCCAGCCGCGCCTTTCCGAAAAGGATGGTAGATTTTTTCAGGAAAGCAACCTCTCTCGAACCATGCCGGTTACCGGAAGGTCAAAAAATGGTCGAATCCAGAAAAAAGTTGAACCTCCTGGCGTTTCTAGGTTTTGCGGCGGCTCTGAGCCTCGGCTCCCGTTCCCTGGCCGATACCGTGTACTTGAAGAACGGATCGTGGATCGATGGCCAGGTCGGCTACCGCACCGGACAGAACATCGAGTTCAAGATCGGCAAGATCGGCAAGATCAATATCCCCATTGAAGAGATCTATCTCATTGAAAAGAACAACCGCACCGGCGAGGAATTCCTGGAAAGCTACGTCGCGCCGCAGGGGAAGGTGGAGTATCCCAAGAAGGAGGAGAAGGACGGGAAGAGGGGCGGGGATGATAAGAAAGGCGGTGACGAGACGGAGTCCAAAAAAGGTGATCCCTCCAAGAAGGCGGCGGTGAAAAAAAGCCCCGGCGCCGAGCCGGAGAAGGGAGAGAAAGAGAATGCCGAGGCGTCCGGCACCGAGGGGGCGAAGGAAGAAGAGAAAGATGACCGGCCCGAAGAGCCCGAGCTCGATGCAAACACCACGGTGGCGGGCAAGGACAAGATCGATGCGGAGCTGCGCGAGCGCATCGAGCAGCTGGTCCAGGATTTGAGCCGAGATAAGGCCAACTACCGGATCCGCGCCGAGAACCATCTCAAGGCCATTGGCCAGCCGGCCATCCCCTTCCTTCTGCCGCTGGCGGGACACCAGAGCGACTTGACCCGCATCGCGGTGATGCGCCTCTTCGATGCCTTTGGCGATGAGCAGGTGATCGATGCCTGCATCGCCAACTTGGTGGATGTCAACGAGTACGTCCGCGATTACTCCAATCGCACCTTGAAGCGCTTGAGCGGCGAGGACTTTGGATTCGTCGCCAACGCCTCGCCCCGCCGCCGGGAGATGGCCCAGAAGAAGTGGGCCGATTGGTGGGCCGGCGAGAAAAAGACCATGGCCGAGCTGCGGGAAGCCGCTCAGAAGTGAGCCGGAGATTCCGCCGCCCGCCTCCTGCCTCCTGCCGGCCGCTGGACAAAAATGTCCCGCAAAAGATGCTTCCCTCCAGGGAACCCGCGTCCCTATAATGGAGCCGGTTTACCAAAACCCAACAAGCTCTAACCTTGGAGGGCCCGATCATGCAACGGTTCTTGCCTCAAGTCGATAGACTCTCTTTCCGCCCACTGACTCTTACCCAAGCCCTCGTCTTCGGGCTGGGGCTCTGGCTGGTCCTGTCATTTCAAGGAGGTTTGTTGTTTTGCCAGCCTTCCCCTCCGATCTGGGCGTTGATCGGGCAGGCCCTCGAGGAGGACGACCCGGGAGAAGAGGAAGAGGAGGAAGGAGAAGAAGGCGAGGAGGGCGATGATGAGGGCGATGATGACGGTAAGGGCGAGGGCGAGAAGAAAGACGAAGGCAAGAAGGAAGAGGTCCGGGAGGCGAAGCCGGACGCCGAACTCGCCGCGCTTGTCCGCATGGCTCTGGATGAGCTGGACAAGACCAGCCCGACCTTCACCGCCAAGGAGATCCCCACCTTCGAGGTCACGCGAGCGTTCCTGCCGGAGGAAAAAAAATCCGCCAGGAGGAGCAAGGAGCCGCCGCCGTCCCCCTGGGCATTCGTCAACTTGCCGGTGCGCCGGGCGCGCTATGCCAAAATTTACGACCACCGCATCGCCCAGCTGGAGAAGGCCTTGAGCGATGCCGGGGATGACGAGAAAAAAAAGGAAGAGCTGGAGAAGCAGGTGCGCCTGTTCAAGGCGCAGAAGAACGTGGTTCTCAAGTACTGGGAGCAAGTCCGCTGCCGGCTGGAGCTGATCGAGCGGCCGGAGGAGGTTCATGTCACCATCAGCACCCAGAGCCTTTCCGCCGAAATGACCATCCGCCAGGTAAAGGAGCAGTGGAAGCAGGAGATCGTCAACGAAGGAGGGGTCACGATCCTTGAGGAAAAGCTGGACAGCAGCCGCGGCAAGAAGATTCCGGGCGTCACCTTCATCTATGAGCAAGAAGACCCCCGCGGGGGCCCCCGGGCCGGGGCGCCAGAGGGCGGCGCCTGGTGCCGGCGCACCTCCT
Source organism: Planctomycetota bacterium (assembly GCA_016209605.1). Classification (GTDB taxonomy): domain Bacteria; phylum Planctomycetota; class UBA8108; order UBA8108; family JACQVS01; genus JACQVS01. The sequence goes on along the minus strand of JACQVS010000250.1, from coordinate 245 downwards.
TCATCGTTCCCAAGTCGAAAGGCGCCGGCAAGCACCTCATCACGTTCAACTGCCGCGCCCCGAAAGCGCGTTTCGGGCCAGCGTTGCAAAAAGACTTCGAGTTCATCATCCAGCAAACCAGGTTCCTGAAGTTCTAAAGCAGCCAAGGCCGCAACCAAAGGTCGAGGCAGGACAAGAAAAAAGTTGAAGAGGATTGAACCGCTAAGTGCTCGCTTTCGCAAAAGATTGTAGGGTCAGGCCGAGTG
>JACQVS010000259.1 GCA_016209605.1 Planctomycetota bacterium | reverse complement strand
GTTCTATTCTAAAAAGAAAAATATTAACTTATTTTCGTTAGTCCCTGTCAACCATAAAATTCCCGGCCATTTGAACAAACCTTCGCTCTTGAAACAGCGCAGGCCGCTCGCGATCAGAAGTCCGGATGGAGGACCTGGCTGTCATTGTAGACCTCCTCCCAGGTCACCTCCCGCCGTTCCATGGCTGCGCGGCGGCCCAGGATGGCGGTGAGGGTGCTCTCGGCGCCGTAGCGGGCGTCGTTCCGGTGCTCGCCGGTTCCCTTGACGCTCTTCACGAGCGCCGCCACGGCGTTCGACACGTGGTGGCTGTTGCCGTTGGGGCCGTCGTACTTCCAGGGGCTCTTGCCGGTGACGTAGGGCTGGCGCTTGACATCGTCGGACATGTCGGCCGTCCCTTGCGAGCCGAAGAACTGCTCGGAAACGTCGCTCCAGCCCTTCTGGAACTGGCTCGAGGAGTAGGAAAGGTGCGCGCCGCCGGGATACTCGAAGACGAGGTTGAAGTGATCGAAGATGTCGCCGATGTCGGTGCGAGCCTTGCGCCCGCCGTAGCCCGTGGCTCGCTCGGGGTGGCTTCCGATGAACCAGTTGCAAACATCGAGATTGTGGACGTTCTGCTCGCAGATCATGTCACCGGAGAGCCAGCGGAAGAAGTACCAGAGGCGGATCTCGCGCTCTTGCCGGGGGGCGCTGGGCCCGATCTTTGCCCCCTCCCTCGCGAAGGTGAGGTCGCTGCCGAGCCACTGCGCCCGCGCCGAGACGATCTGGCCGAGGTCGCCGCGCTCGATCCGCTCCTTGACCTCCCGGTAGCACTCGGCGTACCGTCTCTGGAGTCCGGCGACGATGGTCAGCTTCTTTTCCCGGGCCGTCTCGCCGGCCGCGCTGATGCGGCGGCAGCCGGGGGAGTCGATGGAGAGCGGCTTTTCCGCGTAAGCGTGCTTGCCGGCAGCGACGACCGCTTCGAGGTGCTCGGCGCGATAGCGCGGGGGGGTGGACAGCAGCACCACATCGACGTCCTGGGCGACCAGCTCGCGTTAGGCCTCGAATCCTCTGAAGCAGCGCTCGGGCGGCACCTTGAAGGCGGCGCGCGCCGCCTCGAGCCGGTCGTTGTAAAGGTCCGCCAGGGCGGCGACCTGAATCTCGGGATGCTCGGCGAAGCGTGTGCCGACGAAGGTGCCCCGCCCGCCGGCGCCGACGATGCCGAGGGCGAGCTTCGAGGCCGCGGGGGTGCCGCGCACCGACTTGGGATTGACGATGGTGAACGCTGCGGCGGCGGCCGCCGCCTTGACGAAGTTCCGGCGTGATACGCTCGAGCTTTTTCCGGCCATGGGATTATCCTCCTGTTCCAGTGAAAGTTAGTTTCCATCAGTCCAAGGCGCGCCGCGACGACCCCTCTCACGGCCGCTTGAGCTTGCGGGCGGTCTCCCTCAGGACCTGGTCGAGGCCGGAGAGCTCGTCAGCGCCGAGGTTTTTCGCGGTTTTTCTGATCATGGCGAGGAAGTGCTCGATCTCGTGGGGCTCGACGGGGAAGCCGATGTTCCCCTTCGGGCCGTCGGAAGTGATGAGCGTCTTCCCATCCGCGTCGAGGATCGCCATCCAGGGGATGCCGGCGTTCTCCGGGAAGCGCACCTTCTTGGCCACCTCCTTGCCGCGGGCAATGCGGTCCAGGTCGATCTTGACCGTAATGTAATCCTTGTCGAAAAACCGCTTGTTCTCCTCGAGGAACTCCTCGAGCTTGCCGCACCACCCTCACCACGGCGCGCCGAGGTGAAGGAGGACCGACTTCTTCTCCGAGGCGGCTCGGGCCATGGCGTCCTTGAAGACTTTCTCGGCGTCCAGGGGCTCGACCTTCCACTTCTCGAGGAAGGCACGCACCTTGGCGACATCGTGATGGTCGCCGCTTTCGAGGTCGCTGGTGTTCTGGTTGATGAGGACCTTGCCGTCGGCGCCGAGGACGGTGAGGAAGGGGACGCCGTGCTTTTTGAGGTCGGCGCCGTAGGAGGCGGCGAGATCGGTGTTCTTGTCGAAGCGGCCGACATCGACGAGGACTTGCACATACTCGTACTTGAGGAGCCGCGCCAGCTCCATCTCGGTCCTGAAGGCCTCGTGCAGTTTCTTGCACCAGCCGCACCAGTTGCCGCCGAAGGTGATGAGGACCCGCTTGTGACCCTTCTTCGCCCGGACCAGTGCGGCGGCGATCTGCCCTTTGGCGTCGGCCTTGGGATCGTAGGGACCGGCTCCTTTTTCCTCTTCGGGGCTCAACGCCGGGAGGAAGAAGGCCGCAGCAAGGGTGCAGAGAGACGCCCGTAAGAAAAAATTAACTCTGTGAATACCAGGCCGCCGGCTCATGATGCAATCTCCGTTTCTTCGAATCAACTTTGAATCATTCTCATCAATGGCCCGGATCGAGTCAAGCGGTCAAGGGCACGTGGAATTATCCGGGCAATCGACCAGGCTCGCGCAGGCGGTCGTCTCCTTCCCCGCCACAGCGAGGGCGTGGGCCGGCCCGCTGATGAAGAGGAACTGGAGCAGCGCTACGACATCGGAGAGGTCGGCGCCGCCAGCTCCGCCGTATCACGCTGCAAGCGCCGCGCCGCCGCGACCACGAAAACCAGCAGCGCCGAATCCGGCGCAAGTTTATCCCAGTTGCGAATAAAGTAGAAATAATCTGACCGGGCGGTCTGAATACGGCGTGGCGACAACTTTCATTCAGGATATTGCGCTGGGGCCTTACCGCAGCTTTCAAGAAGAACCGGGTGTTTCTGCCGGCGGCGCTCGGCTTCAATTCGCTCCAAATCCACCTTGAACTGCCAGTCATCGCCAAAATCAAAATGGAAGACCATGGAGTCTCCTGGCTCGAGAGGAAGGTCCCCCACCCGGACATCGCTGGTCACCACTTCCTCTTGGCATTCAGGACAACAAACATGTTCGGTGACGCCAAAACGGTTTTGGAACACGAACTCATAGAGATGGTCCTCGTAGAAATCAAACACCCCCAGTATGGCAGCCCCCAAACTGTCCAGATCGGATCGGGCATCGATGGCGATCCGCCTCCAGGTACCACGGCCAAGGAAAACCTTGAAGGTGAAAATTCCCTCCCGGAAAGGAGTTTTGGGGACGGTTAAATTCTTCTGCCACTGAGGAAAATAGGGGCTGAAAACGGACTGCCATTCGCCAAAAGTCCTGTCTTCATCCCTGACGCCCAGCCGTTCCTCCAGACTGGCTTCACGAGCCATTTGAAGTTTATCGCGGTAATATTACTTGGTGAGATCCATTTTGGCAAGCACCCAGCCAGCGTTATCTTGATCCGGTTGAACGGACCGCCCGCAAACATAAAACCGGTACTCGATCGCTACAGCTCCGCGCTTCGCGGCAGCACGTTGACCTGGATTGCAGAGGGCAGCGACTTCGAGCGGTAAACGCGCTGCGCCGCCTTCTGGAAGTCCGCTTCGGCGGCCTGGTAGATGTTGCAGGACTTTTGCGGGTTGATGTCCACCAGCGGGAACCAGGTGCTCTGGATCTGAACCATGACCCGATGGCCACGCCGGAAGGTGTGGAAGATATCCGACACGACAAACTCCACCTTCGCCGGCTTCCCCGGCTCGAACGGCTCGGGCCGCTCCAGGGAATTGCGGAACTTGCCTCGCATCACCTCCCCCCGGACGAGCTGCTGGTAGCAGCCCAGGGTGTTGCCCACGTTTCCCTTGTCGTCGGGAAAGCGGTCGGGATAAACGTCGATGAGCTTGACCACCCAGTCGGAATCGGTGCCCGTGGTCGAGACATGGAGGCTGGGGACGATGGGCCCGGCGAGGGTGAGGTCGGTTTCCAGGACATCGCTCGCGTACGCCAGCACATCGGGGCGGCGGGCGGCAAAGCGCTGATCGTCGGCCATGTATCGCGTGGCCATCCCGGGCGCCAGGCCGGGAATGAAGGGGACCGGCTTTCGGGGATCGCTGATGTACTCATCGAAATCGTTCTCGGAATCGGCGCCGGGAGGATCGAAGGAAAGCCCTCCGTTCGCCCTCAGATAAAGCGATTTCGAGCGAGTCTGCCGGGGCGGCCAGGCGTCAAACTGGCGCCACTGGTTGGTTCCGGTCTCGAAGACGTAAGCTTCCGGCAGGTCCAGCTTCCCCTTGTCCTTGAGAAAGAAATTGAAGAACGGCAGCTCGATGCTGCCGCGGTAAAACTCGGCGGTGCTCGAGTCGAAGCGGACATCGCCGAGGGCGTCGCCTTTGCCGTTGGCCCAGCCGCCGTGCACCCAAGGTCCCATCACCAGGATGTTGTAAGCGCCCGGGCTTTGCGTCTCGATCGATCGATAGACCTCCAGGGCGCCGAAAAGATTTTCCGCATCGAACCAGCCGCCGACGGTCATCACGGCCGGCTTGATGCCCTTCAGATGCGGGCGGAGGTTGCGGGCCTTCCACCAGTCGTCCTTCGAGTCGCGCTTCATCATCTCGTTCCAGAAGGAGATCTCCCCTTTGAAGTATTTTTCACTGGCGTTGCGGGCGGGGCCGAGGCGCAGGAACAGCTCATAGCCGTCCTCGGTGGGACGGTCCAGCTTGGGGCCCGGGTACTCCGTGGTGGGACTCTTGAACTCCCAGCCCGCGCTTGAAAACCAGCCGAAAGCGTGCGCGAGCAGAAAGGCGCCGTTGTGGTGCCAATCGTCGCAGGAAAACCAATCGGAGACCGGGGCCTGCGGCGAGACGGCCTTGAGCGCCGGATGGGCGTCAATCGACCCGGCGGCGGTGTAAAATCCCGGGTAGGAGATGCCCCAGAGGCCGGCGCGGCCGTTGTGGCCCGGGATGTTCTTGAGCAGCCAGTCGATGGTGTCATAGGTGTCCGTGCTCTCATCGATCTCCTTGGGGCCGTTCTCGACGGGCCGATGGGGGCGCATGTGCTCGAAAATCCCTTCCGACATCCAGCGGCCGCGCACATCCTGGTAGGCGATGATATAGCCCTCCTTGGCGAACTCCGGCGACGGTCCGAGGTTTTCTCGATAGCGGTCGGAGCCGTAAGGCGACAGGCTGTACGGCGTGCGGCTGAGCAGGATCGGATAGGTCTGCGACCAGTCCTTGGGGACGTACACGGCGGTGTAAAGGCGCGCGCCGTCGCGCATGGGAATAGTGTGCTCGTGCTTGGTATAATTGGCCTTGACCCATTCGAGCCCCTGCGCGCCCACCCCCGCCGCCGCAGCCATGGACAAGATCAATCCCAGCGCCGCCGGCAAAATTTTCAGCTTCCTCATGTTTCCACCTCGCTTGTTTGAAAATCCGAGAATCCATTGCCAAGGTTCACCGGCTCCCCCCGCCGGGGAGCCTGGCTCCCACCCATGATATATCCGAAGACGGCTTCTTCCCAGAGGGCAGCCTTTGTGATTCCGGTCACATACCGGGCGCGCCGCGCCGCCGTAGCATGGCATGCAAGTTTTCATTTGAATTCGCCGCCGGGCTGCTCTCCGCCCGGCTTCACCATTTCTCTGGAGATCACGTGTGAATTCTCTGGAACGGGTCCTTACGGCGCTGGAGCACCGGCAGCCGGACCGGGTGCCGGTCGTCGAATGGGTGATCAGCGACAAGATCATGGACGCCCTGCGCCCCGGCTGCTCGTATTTCGAGTTCAACGACTGGATCGGCCTCGACAACATCGGCTTCAACCGCAGCTCGTGGCGGCGCGACAGCGTCGTGATCATCGACGAGGCGAGGGGCCTCTTCCGCGACCACTGGGGGGTCCTCCGCGCCTTCGGGGCCGAGAGCACTCCGTACCCCATAGAGGGGCCCATCAAGAGCCCCGAGGATGTAAAGACCTACCAGCCGCCGGACCCGGAGGCCCCCGGCATCCTCGAAAACCTCTCCGAGATCGTCGCCCGCTACAAGGGGAAGAAGGCGATTTGCGCCATCAGCCGCGATGCTTTCTTCAACGCCAGCTACCTGCGCGACCAGGAGAAGTTCCTGGTGGATATGTACGACCATCCTCAGCTGGTCCACGAGCTGATCGACATCGCCTTGAGCTACGATCTGCGCGTCGCCCAGCGCTTCGTCCAGGCCGGCGTCGACATCATCGTCCTCGCCGACGACTACGCCCACAAGGCCGGGCCGATGATGTCTCCCAAGCACTTCAAGGAGTTCATCCTGCCGGGCCTCAAGCGCGCTGTGGACAACGTCCACGCCGCCGGCGCATATGTCATCAAGCATACCGACGGCAACATCATGCCGCTCATCGACATGATCATCGACACCGGCATCGATGGCCTCAATCCCATCGAGCCGGCGGCCGGGATGGACATCGCCCTCCTCAAGAAGAGGTACGGCAGCCGCATCACCCTGGCCGGCAACATCGACTGCGGCCACCTCCTGAGCCACGGCAGCGTGGAGGAGGTCCGCCGCGTCACCCGCGAGACCATCAAAGCCGCCGCGCCCGGCGGCGGCTTCCTGCTCTCCAGCTCAAACAGCATCCACTCCTCCGTTAAGCCAGAGAACTATCTCGCCATGGTGGAAACGGGGAAGGAGTTCGGCAGGTATCCGATCCACTGCTTATGAAAAGAGGAGGTTAAAGGCCATGTTCCCATTGAATCCGATCCGGATTCCTCGACCGTACTTGCTGCCCCTGGCGGCCCTGGCCGCATGGCTGGCCAGCCCCGGCCTGGCGCCGGCCGATCCCGGCCCCGCGACCACCCTTCGGGCGGTGCCCGAGCGCTCGATCCTCATCCCGGCCTGCGAGTTCGACCGCGGCAACGTCCTGGCCATCCCCTCCGGCTCCTACGCCGATGCCGAGCCGGTGGTGGTGAACGGCGGCGTGGCCCCCAACATCATGGAATACGACTTCGAGCTGCCGGTGGCGGCGGTTTACACCTTGCACGTCCGCTATGCCGCCCAGGAGCCGCGGCCGGTCGACATCTACCTCGATGGCGCCAAAGCGGCCCAGGGCTTCCGCACCGTGACCGGTAGCTGGCAGTCCAGCTCGGCCCGGTGGGAAAAGGTCTGCGATCTCGAGATCTCGAAGGGCCCGCACACCTTGAAGCTCCAGTGCCCCGGCCCCTGCATCCCCCACATCGTCGCGCTGCGCCTCGACTCCTCGGAGCCTTTCCCCGCGGGCTGGAAAACCGCCCGGCCCAAAGCCCGGAAGCTCGCCGACCTGCCCCTGGGACAGCTCGCCGGCTACGACAATGGCAAGGACGGCTACGAGGCCTTCGTCCGCGAGGACGGCACCGTCAACGTCCCGGATGAATACAACCCCATCATCCGCTTCAAGCGCCTTCCCCCGCCGGCACCGAGCGCCCACCGCCTCCTCGAGTACGGCTTGATCGATCCGGCGAAATACCGCATCGAAGCCGCCATCGCCGAGTCGACCCGGGACGAGGCCGGCGGCTGGGAGGCGATCCTCACCGTCGAGACCCCCCCCGGCCGCAAGGAGACCGCCGTCCTGCCGCTCTCGGAGCATGAGCTCCGCAAGCTGCTCGAGCGCGCCCTCGAGCTGATCGCCGATTGCCGCGCCAGCGGCAAGCCGGATTTACTCGAGGCCGATCGCGCCCAGGCCGCCAGGCTGCTTTCTGAACTCGACGCCCTCCTCGCCGCGCCCGAGGGAGAGGGGAAGGGGCGCCGCTTCTACGAGCTTTACCTCGAGGCCTTCCGCCTGAAGCATCGCGTCGCGCTCGCGAATCCCCTCCTCGACTTCGACAAGCTGGTCTTCGTCAAGCGCCAGACCTACGACACCAGCCACATCTACACCACTTACTTCGACGGCAGCCATCGCTTCGGCGGCAACCTCTACGTTCTCGAGGAGCTGCGGCCGGACGCCCGGCCGCGCCGGCTGGTCGAGGCGCTGGGCGATCAAGGCATTTACCGCGATCCCGACGTCTCCTGGGACGGCCGGCGCGTTCTCTTTTCCTGGAAGCCCCCCAAGGCCGAGGCGCCATACCAGATCTACGAGATCGGCGCCGGCGGCAGCGGTCTGCGGCAGCTTACAAAAAGCGAGTATGACGACCTCGATCCGGCTTATCTCCCCGACGGCCGCATCGTCTTCGTCTCGACGCGCCCGCAGCGGGTGGTGCTCTGCCACAACGCCTTCACCGTCTCCGTGCTCCACGTCATGAATCCCGATGGCAGCGGCATCCAGTGCATCTCCGCCAACACCGTGAATGAGTTCACGCCCAGCGTCGCGGCCGACGGCACCTTGCTTTACACCCGCTGGGAATACGTCGACAAGAACGTCGGCAACAACCAGAGCCTGTGGGCGGCCCGCCCGGACGGAACCATGGCGCGGCACATCGCCGGGGCGCACTGGGGCCCCATCACCTTCTGGGAGCCGCGGCAGGTGCCCGAGAGCCGCTTGATCGTCTGCACGCTGGCGCCGCACATGCCCATCGCCTCCGGCCCCATTGCCCTCGTCGACCCGCTCGACGCCTGCCGCAGCCCGGCCCGGTACACCAGCTTGACGCCGGAGCTGCCGCCGCCGCACCACGCCGGCTGGCATCGGAACGACGCCGGCTACTACACGGCTCCCTGGCCGCTCTCGGAAAAGTACTTCATCGTCTCCTACAACTGGAGCGCCGACCCCGAGGACCCGCGCGGCTACGGCCTTTACCTCCTCGACCGCCGGGGGAACCGCGACCTTCTCTACCGCGATCCGGAGACCTCCTGCTTCGAGGCCATGCCCCTCGCGCCCCGGCCGCAGCCCCCGGTAGTGCCAGGGGCGGCGGAGCCCGCCCACCAGGCACACGTCCAGCCCGGCCATGAGGAAGACGGCACCTTCATCGTCCTGGACGTTTATCAAGGCCTCAAGGGCGTGGAGCGCGGCGCGGTGAAGTGGCTGCGCGTCATCGAAGAGATACCCAAGCCGGTGTCGGCCAACTGCCAGGGCTACGGCCTGCAGCATCCGGCCATCAGCCGAGACGGCAACTTCGCCGTCAAGCAGCTCCTCGGCGAGGTGCCGGTCGAGGCCGATGGCTCGGCCTGTTTCCGGGCGCCAGCCGGAAAAGCCCTTTACTTCGCGGCCCTCGACGAGAACACCATGGAGGTCCAGCGCATGCGCAGCTTCGTGCACATCGCCTCCGGGCAGACCGTGACCTGCACCGGCTGCCACGAGGAGCGGCGCACGGCCCCTCCCAACCAGCCGGTCCTGGCGCTGCGACGGCCCGCCTCGGAGATCGCCCCCCCGCCCGGCGGCGCCCACGCCCCCGACTTCTACCACGACGTCCAGCCGGTCCTCGACCGCCGCTGCGGCTCCTGCCACTCCGGCGATCGCATCGAGGGAGGCGTCGACCTTTCGGGCGACTTCACCAACCTCTTCAACGTCGCCTATGAAACACTGACCTCGAAGTGGGTGAGCTACGTCAACATCTACTCCTCCGCTACCCTGGCGCTGCGCCCGCCGATGTACTACGGCTCGCACGCGAGCAAGCTCATGAAAGTGATTCTGGGCGAGCACAAAAAGTACGTCGAGCTGCCGCGGGCGGACCTCTGCGCCATCGCCGCCTGGATCGACTTGAACGCCCCCTACTACGGCACCTACCAGTTCCTGCGCCCCGGCACCGTCGGCGGCCGCGAGCTGGTCGCTGGCCCCGCGCGGGCGAAGCTCGACGAGGTCTACGGCAGGCGCTGCGCCTCCTGCCACCAGGGGGACGGCGGCCGGGCGCGGCAGGCGCGCTTCCCCGGCATCGAGAGAAGCCCGGCGCTGCGCGCGCCCCTGGCCAAAGCCGCCGGCGGCGCTGGCCGCTGCGGCGAGGGGGTGTTCGCGAGTGCGGCCGATCCGGACTACCAGGCCATGCATGCCGCTTTGGAGTCCCTCCGCGAAGAGCTGAAGAACAATCCCCGCGACGACATGCTCACCCAGCGCCCCCCCATCGCCGATCCCAAGGCGCCGTACCGGTTCCGCTAGCGATCCGGTTCGTACGCCAGGATGGCACGATTAAAATGCCCTTTCTTGCCGACCTCAGCGAAAAGCACGCTCTCAAGCGTGTTCCCGGCAGCGCGGGATGCTCATGGAAATTTCCCAATTCAAATCCTATCTTCAGGGAGAGTCATTTATGCTGGTAGATGTCATCATCAACATCGGCTGGGCCGTGGTCTTTTCGGTTCTGGGCGGAGCCGTCGGGATGGGGCTGGTGCTCGCCTCGGCGCGAGTCCTCCCGAAGCTCATCGACCGCATGACTCCAGATCTCGACGAGGCCAAGGAGATCGCGCGCGGCAATGCCGCCGTGGCGGAGTACTTCGGCCGGATCGTCTCCGCCGGCATCCTGGGAATCAGCCTGGTGATCGCGGCGGCGGTCCTGGGCGGGATCCTGGCGGCGCTGCACGGATGAGAAATACTCCTCGTGCCTTCCATCGCCTGGCGGGGCGGATCCTGATCATCCTGGCGCTGGCGTCCTCGAGTCGGCTCGCCTGGGCCCGAGGCGGCGGCGGCTGCCTTGAAGAAGGGACGCCGATCTCGACTCCTGCCGGTGAAATCCCCATCGAGAAGCTGCGGCCGGGAGATGCCGTCTGGTCGATCGGCGAAGGCGGTCCGCGGCCGGCTCGAGTTCTGGCGCTCTACCGGGTGGAGCCGGAAGAGTATCGCGAGTTGCTGGTCGCGGGGCGGACGATCCGCCTCACCTCCGAGCATCTCGCGGCGGCGGCGCCAGGGCTGTTCTTCGAGGCTTCCAGCTTGAAACCAGGCCAGGCGGTGCTCGTTTTCCGGGACGGCCGCATCGATCGTGTCGCAATCAAAACCAGCCGCGCCGTGCAGGCCGAAAGACCGGCATACAACCTGCTGGTGATGCCCGGCGAAACCTTTTTTGCCGGGGGACTGGCGGTGCACAACAAAGGCTGCTTCCTGCCCGATACCCCCATCCGGCGCGACGATGGCCGCGAAATCCCCCTGAG
>JACQVS010000258.1 GCA_016209605.1 Planctomycetota bacterium | reverse complement strand
TCCATAAATACCGTGACGTATTTTTTGCTTCGCAAAATACGTCACTTGTGGCGTCTGGCCGGTCCTCTTCGCGCGATGCTTCGTTGCTCCTCCTCAACTTATTTCTCCGTTAATAAGCCTCGTCGTCGCGCCTTGCCTCACGCGAATATGCCTCGCCCATACGTCCGCATATTTCTGGATCGGGGTACTTAGCTCTCCAGCATTTTCCCATCGCGGAGGTGGATCACGCGCGTCGCGTGCTTGGCCACGTCTTGGTTGTGGGTCACCAGGATGACGGTATTGCCTTGCCCGTGAATGGCCCGCATGAGGGCAAGGATCTCTTCCGCCGTGGCACTGTCCAGATTTCCCGTCGGTTCATCGGCGAGCAGGATCCTTGGCCGGGTTACGAGGGCCCGCGCTATGGCGACGCGCTGGCACTGTCCGCCGGAAAGCTCCGAAGGCCGGTGCTGGGCGCGATCCTGAAGGCCAACCGCCTCGATCGCCACCTGAGCGCGTTCCCGCCGCTCGCGCGCCGGCACACCGGCGTAGACTAGCGGCAGCTCGATGTTGGCGAGCGCGGTGGCGCGCGGCAGCAAGTTGAAAGTCTGGAAGACGAAGCCGATCTCGCGGTTGCGGACCTTGGCCAGCTCCCGCTCGCTCAAGCGCGTCACATCGCGGCCGCCGAGGTGGTAAGTCCCACCGCTGGGATTGTCGAGGCAGCCGATGATGTTCATCAGCGTCGACTTCCCCGATCCCGAGGGCCCCATGATGGCCAGGAACTCGCCCTCGCCGACGCGCAGGTCGATGCCGTGCAACACCTCGAGCTTCTGCTCCTCCATGATGTAGGTTTTGCGGATGCCCCGGAGGTCGATGGGAGGGACGGGAAAGCCTTCGAAGGGCGATTGAACCTGCCGATTGCCATTTTTCCCCATGCGCTGCCTCCTGCTATTCCCACCTCAATGTTTCAGCGTAGGGAAGCGCCGCCGCCCGCCGGGCGGGGATGGTCGCCGAAAAAACGCCCACGACCGCCAGCCCGGCCAGGCAAAGGAGCGCCGTCTTCCAGTCGAAATGCACTTCCGCGGTGTACTTGGCGGTCATGGGCAGCTCGCCGACCAACTCGCAGGCCAGAGCCCCCAGTGCCATGCCAATGGCCCCGCCGGCCAGGATGATAGCAAGAGACTCGCACAAAATCTGAAGAAAGATGATCCGCGTGGTGGCGCCCAGCGCCTTGAAGAGGCCGATCTCTCGAGTACGTTCGGAGATGGCGATCACCATCATGTTGGCCACTCCCAGCCCGCCCAGGAGCAGGCTCACGCCGGCGATGGTGACCACCAGAAGATGGAGAGCCGTGGTGATGGTGTTGACGCGGCCGGTGAACTCGCTGTTGTCCTCGATCTCCAGGGCGTTCTGGTCAGCAGCGCTGAATCCGCCCAGGCCGGCAAGCACCCGCCGCACCTCGGCGGTCGCTCGCTTCCAGTCCGCTCCCGGCTCGGGCCGGGCCACCAGGCCGGAAATATAGCGAGCATCGGCCATGTGGCTCACTGTCTGGTAAGGCATGATAACGGTGTAGGGGAAAATCCCTTGGTCGCCGACCACCCCGACCACGGTCATGCGCCGGCCGCGCCACTCGATCCACTGTCCGACGGCGTTCGCCTGAGGGAAGAGGATGTGGCGCAGCTCCTCGTTGAGGACCGCCACCCACTGCTCCTCGTCCTCCTCCTGCGCCGTGAACCAGCGCCCTTCGAGGAGCGGCAGCTTGCGGACCTGGAAATACCCGTGGCTCACGGCCCGCACCGGCGACCAGGGGATGGAGTAGCGCCAGGAGGAAGCGCCGCCGCCGCGGAGGTCGAAATACGCCGCCATACCCTCGAAGGAGGGCAGGGAGGGGGCGATCCCCTGGATGTCCTCGTAGCGGAGGCGCACCGGGCGGCCGGAGCGGCGGATGCCGCCCAGACCGGTGGTGCGCCCGGGAATGACGACGATGTGCCCCTCGCCGAGGCCGTGGAGGATCTCCCTCACGGCGCCGCGCAGCCCGCCGCCGGCGGCGAGAAGCACGGCGGCAATGGCGATGCTGCTCACGAAGCTGGCGATGGTGAGGAGGGTGCGCAGAGGCCGCACTTTGAGATCGGTGAGCGCCATGCGAAGCAGGTCTCGGAACAAGCCGGCGTGCATTTCATCCCCTCGCTCTCAGAGCTACCACGGGCGGCAACCGCGCCGCCCGGCTAGCCGGGTAGACGCCGGCGGCGATGGCAATGGCGGCGAGCAGGCAAAAGGCCAGGGACGTCGCCCGGAAGTCGAGGATCGGCCGCGAGAAGCCCTCGGGCAGGGGGATCGAGCCGAGGAAGGCCACGCCGAGGACTCCGATGAAGAATCCCAGGCTGCCGCTCAAGAAGCAGCCGAGCACGGTTTCGGTGAAAAACTGGAAATAAATCGCCAGCGGCGTCGCTCCCAGGGCCTTGCGCAGGCCGATTTCGAACTTCCGCGCCGACACGGAAACGAGAACGACGTTCATGACGCCGATCGCCCCGATCGCCAGAATGGCGGCGCCAACGGCCGAGAGAAAGAGGCGGAGGCTTCCGAAAATCCGGCCGATGGCGCGCGCTCGCTCGATGGAGTCAAAATAAATCACCACCGCGTTGCGGTCGTTGGGATCGAAGCCGTACCTCGCCCCCATGACCCCCCGGAACTGCTCGAGGGCCAGATCGTGCTCTTCGATGCTCCGGGGCTCGATGATCATGGTGCTGAAATCCTTGTCGAAGACCTGGATGGAGGTCGAAAAAGGGACGAAGGCCAGGCGCGCCACCGACACGTAGGACTCGCGCTGGATCTCGACATCCTTGAGGACGCCGATCACTTCGAAGATTTCGCTGCCGATGCCGAGGGCCGGATTGGCCGTGGCCCTCGCGTCGCGCTCGAGGCGCGACACGGTCGAGAGCACCGGGGTCGAACCGAACGAGGAGCTGGATCTCGAGCCGGAACTCGAGCTGGAACTCGAGCTCGAACCGGCCGGCGCGGGAGCCGAGCCCCTCCTCATCGCCTCGCTGATGACGCGAGGGGAATTGGGAGGTGGAATCGCCGCACGAGAAAATCCGGCAATGCGGACGGAGCGGCCGACGGCCTTGCCGCCGCCGAAGAGCTGCTTGCGGGCCATTGGCCCCAGGACGATCACCCGCCGGCCTTCCTCTTGGTCGATCTCGTCGAAGAAGCGGCCCTCCTCGATGGGCAAGTTGCGGATCCGGGTGATCTCGGGCAGGGCGCCGGCGATCAACACGTCGGTGCCGGCGCCGCTCCGTCCGGTGATGCGGGCTCGGTACGCCATGTTCATCGGGGTCAAGCGGCGGATGGCCGGCGCCCCCTGGCGTAGGCGCTCGAGATCGAGGGTGTCCATCATCAAGCGCCGCTCCTCGCCGGCCGATCGGTCCAGCTCGCCGCGGTTCAAGCGCAGGTAGATGAAACGATCCCCGTAAGCGCTGAGGGCCTTGCGCTGGCTGGCCTCGAAGCCGGCGGCGACCGCGAGAAGCACCATCACCGAGGCCATGCCCCAGGTGATACCCAACGTCATGGGAAAGAGACGGCGGCGCTCGCGCTGCAGGCTGGAGAAGGCTTCGGCGATGATGTAGGCGAGCAGTTTCATGATTCTTCCATTAAGTCTTCTCCGCGGGCTACAAAGATTTCATCGCGAACGAGGACCGCTCTGTAAATCGCCTTGCGTCTTAACTTGGCGTTCTCGGCGTCTTGGCGGCTAATCCCTCTTCATCCTTTTCTTATTCGGCTTTGACATTTGGTTGCGGCCGTGGCTGCTTTAGACTCTATCATCAAAACTTCTTCGCAGGCTGCGGAGATGTCTTGGCGTCCCAGGACCGCTCTCCAATTCGCTTTGCGTCTTAACTTTGCGTCCTTTGCGTCTTTGCGGTTATTATTGGGTTGAGGGCGGAGCGCGAAGCGCGCAGCCCGCCTTAGGGGATGACCACCTTGGCCCCCGGCTCCAGGCCTTCGGTGATCTCGACCTGGCTGCCGTCGGTGATGCCGACGGTGATCTTTTTCCTCTGGGCGCGGCCGCTCTGCGGGTCGTAGACGGTGGCATAGCGGTTCTTGCCATCGGCAATCACCGCTCCCTGGCTGAGGAGCAGGACGTTCTTCCTTTCCTGGAGCACGATGAGCGCGTTGGCGGTCATGTTGGCGAGGAGGAGCTTCTCGGGATTCTCGAGGACAATGCGCACTTCGAAAGTGACGATGCCGTTCGAGTCCTGCAATCCTAAAGGGGTGATGCGGGCCACCCGGCCGAGGAAGGTGCGCTTCTTGAAGCTCTCCACCGAAACCCTGGCGATGAGGTTGGGCCGGATTTTCTGCTCGTCAATGATCTCGCCGACATTGACTTCATCGACCTCCCCATCGACGTACAGTTCGCTGAGGTCTCCCAGGGTCATGATGATGGTGGCGTTGCCGCCGGCGACGCGGATCGACGACACCGAGTCCCCCTCCTCGAGATGCCGGTAGAGCACCACTCCATCGATGGGCGAAGCGATGGTCGCCTCGAGGAGCTCCTGCCGGGCCAGGTCCGCCTGCGCCTGCACTTCCTTGACGCGCCCTCCGGCCGCGTCCAGGTTGGCTTCGGCCAGTTTCAAGCCGGCATCGAGGATCTGGATCTTGTACTTGGCCTTCTCGAAGCGCTCCTTGACGAGGTCCCGCTGATCTTCGGAGGCCACGCCCTCGGCGTAGAGATTTTGCGCCCGCTGCCAGTACTTCTCGGCAAAGGCCAGCTCCGGATCGTTCTTCTCGGTCTCGATCCGCTGGATCTCGGCGCGGGCCTGCTCCAGCGCCGCCATGGCCTGCTTGAGCTTGCCTTCCGCTTCGGCGACCCGCGCCTGCAGGATCTCCTGATCGAGCTCGACGATCACCTGGCCGGCGCGGACCGGATCGTTGACGTCGACGTGAAACTTGCGGATGATGCCGTTCGCCTTCGACTTGACCTCGACGCGGGTGCGCGGCTCGACCCGCCCCACGGCGATGACGCCGCGGGCGATGTCCCCGACGTGGGGCTCGACCAGCCGCTCTGGCTGAATGGGCGGCGGCTGGGCGGAGGAGTACCAGGCGTAGGCGCCCGCAGACAGGCCGCCGATCACGACCAGAAAAAACAGCCATTTCCAGGGCATGATTAAATTGTGTCGGCCGCGGGACTTCCTGTCAACTGACACTCACGCCAGCGGCTCGGCGTCCAGGCCGATGCGGCCGATGTTTTCGCCGCGAGCGCGGGCGGCCTTCTTCTCCTGGTACTGCTTCACCCAGGTGGCCCAGGACTTTCCAGAAGCGGGATCGCGGCCGGTGAAGTCAATGGCGCGGATGTCGCGGTAGAGGAGGCGCCGCTTGTCATCGGAGTTTTGCGGGTAAAAATCAAGATAGGGCTCGGCCGCCTTGACGTTACGGTTGAAGATGTAGCCGCTGATGCTCTCGCCGCTCTGCAAGGTCAAGGTGACGTCGCCGCGGTAGTCGAAGGCGGCCTCGATGGCCCAGCGCAGCTCCTCCGGCGAGGCGCTGTTCAGGCGGCAGCCCTCGCCGTAGACTTTGCCATCATCGGATGCGGGAGGAATCGGCGGTGGCATGGCGGTCAATCGGGCTTGCCGGCCGATGTGGGATTGAGGATGGGAAGCTGGACGAGGAGCGACGGGGCGTCGGAGCCGCCGGAGTAAACCGGCTCCAGCTCACGGCGCAAACCCGTATCACGGCGGCCGCGCCGGCGGTTCTGGGGCTCGACGCCTCTCACCGGCCTCAGCCCGAACAGATACGCCCGCGCTGTCGCCAGGAATCCCCGCAGGGTTCCCAGCGATTCGTTCACGGCACTCGGCTCGTAGCCGCAGTGCACCATGCAATCGGCGCACTTCTCATTCTTGCCGGTTCCGTACTGGTCCCATTCCGTGGTCTCGAGCAGCTCCCCAAAAGTTTCGCAGTAACCGTCCTGGAGCAAGTAGCAAGGTTTCTGCCAGCCGAAGATGTTGTAAGTCGGATTGCCCCACGGCGTGCACTGGTAGTCACGATGGCCCATCAAAAACTCCAGAAAGAGGGGCGACTGGTTGAACTTCCAGCGCTTCTTGGGGTACGACAAGATACGGGCGAAGAGATCGCGAGTGCGCGAGCGGTGAAGGAAGTGCTCCTGGTCGGGAGCCTTCGAGTAGCTGTAGCCCGGCGACATGGTCAGTCCCTCCACTCCCAGCGCCATCATTTCGTCGAAGAACTGCCGCACCCGCTCCGCATTGGCTCCCTCGAAGAGGGTGGTGTTGGTGGTGACGCGGAAGCCGCGACCCAAGGCCTCGCGAATGCCATCGATGGCGATTTGATAAGTTCCCTCGCGGCAGACGGCGAAGTCGTGCTCCTCCTCCAGGCCGTCCATGTGCACGCTGATGGTCAGGTATTTGCTAGGCTTCAAGAGGCGCAGCTTCTCCTTGAGGAGAAGGGCGTTGGTGCAGAGATAGACGTACTTCTTGCGCTTGACAATGCCGGCGACGATCTCGGCAATCTGAGGATGCATGAGCGGCTCGCCGCCGGGGATGCTGACCATGGGGGCGCCGCACTCGTCGACGGCGTGAAAGCACTCCTCGGGGGTCAGCTGCTTCTTGAGGATGTGGGCCGGATACTGGATCTTTCCGCACCCCGCGCAGGCCAGGTTGCAGCGGAACAGCGGCTCGAGCATCAAGACCAGAGGATAGCGCTTGCGCCCAAGAAGCTTCTGCTTGAGGACGTACGTGGCTACGGTCCAGGCTTGCGAAATGGGTACGGCGATGGCTCGGTCCTCCCAAAAAGATTCCGCGCTTTCTTTTTACTTTTTATCCAGAAGCGCCGAAATTCCCAACGGAACCAAAAAAAATAAACAAAGTTTCACAAACTGGAGTATTATGTCGTTTTATTGAAGGGAGTCAAGTCATTGAAGGAAAGTGTTTGCCGGAGTTCTGATAACCATGACCCTGCGAGTCTTTAACACCTTGGGAGGCAAGCTGGAGCCCT
Source organism: Planctomycetota bacterium (assembly GCA_016209605.1). Lineage (GTDB taxonomy): Bacteria > Planctomycetota > UBA8108 > UBA8108 > JACQVS01 > JACQVS01. The sequence continues at coordinate 3,447 of JACQVS010000258.1, read as the reverse complement.
TCATCCCCATGCAACCGGGTCTCGTCCGCATGTACCACTGCGGCCCGACGGTGAAGGAGCCCATCAACCTGTACAAGTTCCGCTCCTATCTCCTCGCCGACGTCCTGCGCCGGTACTTCGAGCAAGTCGGACTGAAGGTCCATCAGGTCATGAACATCACCGACGTCGGCCATCTGAACGAGTTCGAGGAAGACGTCATCGAGCTCGCCGCCGAGCGCGCCGGCAAAAACCCCCTTGAGCTGGTGCAGGAGGAGGAGAAGGAGTTTCACGAGCACCGCCGCAAGCTCAACATCCTCGATGCGCACCACTACCCGCATGCCCGCGACAACATCCCTGAAATGCTGGACCTGATCCAGAAGCTGCTCGACTCCGGGGCTGCCTACAAGGCGGGTGAGAACATTTACTTCGAGGTCTCGCGCTATTCCAGGTTCGGGCAGCTGGCGAAAAAGTCCCTCGCCGAGCTGGCCGCTTCCCAGGCCGGAGCCCGCTCCAGGCCGCATCCGGAGAAGCGCCATCCCCTCGACATCGACCTCTGGCGCACCGATGCGCTCCACGAGATGCACTGGCCGAGCCCCTGGGGGCGCGGATTTCCGGGCTGGCATCTCGAGTGCGTGGTGATGAGCCGCAAGTACCTCGGCCCAACTTTCGACCTTCACACCGGCACCGATGAAAACATCTTTCCCCACCACGAGTGCGAGATGGCGCAGGCGGAGGCTGCCTCTGGGAAGCCGCTGGCCCGCTACTGGCTGCACAGCGCCCAGGTGCTCGTCGGGGGAAAGCCCATCTCCCGCGCCAACCAGAACCTGCTCACCGTCGGCGGCCTGCTCGACTCCGGAGTCCAGGGGAGCGAGATCCGAGCCGCGCTCCTCAGCGTGCCCTACCGCGAGATCCTGTCGTTCACCGCGGAGACCCTCGATAAGGCCCGTCGCTGGGCGGCCCGCTGGAAAACCGGCGTCGAGGAGGCGAGAAAAGCGGCAGCGGCTTCGGGAAAAGGCGCCGCCGAAGCGGGAGCGGCCCGGTTGAAGGAAGCCGAGCGGGCCTTCATCGCCGCCATTGAAGATGACCTCAACGTCCCCCGCGCCGTCGAGGAGGCGCTGCGGCTGGTGGATGACATGAGCGCCAGGAAGATCCCGGCCCCCGGGGAGGCGGTGAAGGCGCTGGAGCGCTTCGACAAGATTCTTGGGCTGTGTTGAAAAATCGTCGCTGCGACGATTTTTCAACTGCGCAGAAATCATGGACTAGCCTTGACCCTCAAGTAACGCTTTTTACCAGCCCGGAGGAGCATGCCGCCCTCCTTCAAGTCCGCGCCGGTCACCACCCGGTCGGCGGCGATGGGCTCGCCGTTCAAGTAGAGGCCGCCCTGCTGCGCCAGGCGCCGGGCCTCGTTCCTCGACGCGCACAGCTTGCCGTCGACGCAGAGCTGGACGGCTGGAATGCCCGCCGCCAGCTTCTCCCCGGCGGCGATCAAGGTGGGCATTTCAACGCCCTCGAGCGATTCGCCTGGGCCTTTCGCGCCGCCCGTGAACAGCGCCTGGGCCGCGCTGCGAGCTTGCGCCGCCTCGATCTCTCCGTGGGTAAGGCGCGTCGCCTCGAAGGCCAGCACCTCCTTGGCGCGGCGGATATCGGCGCCGTGCAGGCGCTCCAGCTCCTCGATCTCCTTCAGGTCGAGGAAGGTGAAGATCCGCAGGAAGCGACCGACATCGGCATCTTCGGTATTGATCCAGAACTGATAGTAGGCGTACGGAGAGAACCGCTTCGAATCCAGCCACACCGCCCCCTCCTCGGTCTTCCCCATCTTCTTGCCGCTGGCGGTCTGGATGAGCGGGATGGTGGCGCCATAAGCTTCCCCGCCCTCGACGCGGCGGATCAGCTCGGTGCCGGCGACGATGTTCCCCCACTGATCGCTGCCGCCGAGCTGCAGCCGGCAGCCGTATTTCTGGAAAAGCACCAGAAAATCGTAGGCCTGGAGCAGCATGTAATTGAACTCGAGGAAAGAGAGGCCGGTTTCGGACTCCAGGCGGATCTTGAAGCAATCGTGGGTCAGCATCCGGTTGACGCTGAAGTGCCGGCCGATGTCGCGCAGGAATTCGAGGTAGTTGAGCAGGCGCAGCCAGTCGGCGTTGTTGAGGAGGAGGGCCCGGCCGCCGCTGAGGTCAAGGTAGCGCTCCAGCTGGCCGCGGATGGCCTGGAGATTTTCCACAATCAGATCCTGGGTGAGGAGCTGGCGCATCTCCTGCTTGCCGCTCGGATCGCCGACCAGGCCGGTGCCGCCGCCGACAATGGCGATGGGACGGTGGCCGGCGCGCTGGAGATGCATGAGCGCCATGATGGTCGCCAGGTTGCCGACGTGCAAGCTGGAGGCGGAGGGATCGAAGCCGACATAGACCGTCACCGGCGCCCGGTCGAGCAGAGCCCGCAGCCGCCGGCGCGAGCGCGCCGGGTCGGCATCGTCATCGGTGGTCTGATAAATGAAGCCGCGCTTCTCTAAAGCCTCGAGGACGCAGGTCATGGCGATTATTTCTGATTCACCTTCTGTTCATTTGCAGCTGCCGGAGCATGCTCTGGAGGGCATCGGAGGCCAGGACGGCCGCATGGAAGCTTTCCCGGCTCAAGCCCCCGAGGGCATGGGCGATTTCCTCGGGGCTCAGGCGGTTCAACGCCGGCAAGTCTTGGTCGATCACCAGCTCGGTGAGCATCGAACCCGCCGCGATGGCCGCCGGGCAGCCGTAGACTTGAAAGGTGGCCCTGGCGATGCGCCGCTCCGGCGACAGCTTCCAGTAGAGGTGGAGGAGGTCTCCGCACACCGGGTTTTCCACCTCGATCTTGCCATCGGCCCCTTCGAGGACGCCGGCGTTGCGAGGGTTGCGGAAGTGATCTTCGAAGGCTGGGGCTGCCATGCATCCTCCGGCGCTCTTCTCGCTCTTTCCCCATCAACCCGCGAGCAGGTCATCCAGCTTGCTGCTGAAGACGCTTTCGAGATTGTAGCCCATCACCGTCTCGACGAGCTCGCCCTTTTTGAAGAAAAGTATCGTCGGCACAGAGGTGATGCCGTACTCCATGGCCAGCTCCTGGTCGGAGTCGACATCGACCTTGCCGACCTTGGCCTTGCCGGCGTATTTCACCGCCAGGGTTTCGATGATGGGGGCAAGGCGCTGGCAGGGGCCGCACCAGGAAGCTGTGAAGTCCACCAGGACAGGCTGGGGCGAGGACAGCACCTCTTGCCGGAAGTTCTGCGCGGTGAAGGCCAAGGCCGCGTGCCCGGCCGTTCCGGATGGGCGTGCAGGATCTGAAGGCTTGGAAGACATAGCCGAAGTCAAGCTCCTTTCCTTGCTGGTTCGAATTCCGGATCTGGTTTTCCAACTCTATTGTACTTTTGCATATTTTTGACCGTCTGCGGGCAAAAATATGCAAAAGCTAAGTGGATTTTTTGCTAATCCCAGATGAACT
>JACQVS010000254.1 GCA_016209605.1 Planctomycetota bacterium | reverse complement strand
TGAGCGGGACAAACGGCAGGAGGCCGGGGCTCTCCAGCTCGAAGATGGGCTGCGGATCGACCTCCCAGAGCCGGATTACCTTGTAAGCTATGAAAAGCTTGAAGTCGAGGTATCCGGACAGGTCAAAAAAGCCCGGATCGGAGCGGTAGCCTTCCTGGCTCAAGTAGATGACCACGCAGGCGGGGCGGATCGCTTGGCGCTCCTCTTCCTCAATCTGTTCCAGGGTCTTGAGAAGGAGGGCGATGTACGTCAGGATGCGCTTGGGCATGGCCGCATCCCCTTCCGCCTGAAACTCGACGTGGAGCAAGCCGGGGGCGTTCTTTTTGAGCTTGAGAAAGAGCAGCTTGTCGGCGAAGCGCAGGGTGGGGCTGGTCAGAACGGGATCGATCGCCCGCACTTCTTCGGGCCGTTCGCCGATCAACCAGGCGGCGAGATCGGGATAAAACTTCTGCAGACAGGCTTTGATGAGCCGATCGTAGCTGGTGGGTTGAGGCGCGGCGGGCTCTGCGGCCATGAGATTTCAAGGAAAGCAAATCCCTGGCCGCCGTGTGGGGAGAGCTGGGTGGCGTGATAAAACTTAAACTTGTGGAACTGGACCTTGAGCGGATTTGAGAGCTGCCGGACAGGTGTCCGCCCGGCATCGGACACCTGTCCGGATCCGGACACTCTTTAATCTGACGCGGGAGGACGCGAAAGGATGACCTGGCACGGCGATGGCCGCTCTTGAATTCCCGTCTTTCAGACGGCCCGGCTCTTGGAGTAGTACCACTGGAGCTGGCGGGGGCTGCTGTCCTCGTCGATGTTCTCCTGGCCGACCAGGGCCTCGGCCCGGGCGGAGGGCAGGACTTCCTTGAGCTTCCACCGGCCGTCCAGCCGGCCGAAGGTCCAGTATTCCTCGAAAGGGGCGACGTCCTCCTGACGTTCTATCTCCGCTTCCCCTCGCCGGACCACCTTCTGGGCATGGGCGCTGATGCGGACCACGAACTCATCCCGGCTCGGGTCGCTGAAGTTGCGAACGAGGATCAGCTCGGCCTTGCGGGCGCACAGGTTGCGGTACTCGATGCGCATATCCTTCGCCTCCCAGGCGAGCAGCCTTCGCCGGAGGTCCTCGGCGACCTCGGGAAAGAGGTCCTCCGCCGGAACCTTGCCGGGATCCCCTTGCTCGCGGGACAGGTAAACTTTCAGAAAGACCTGGCGGGCGCGCTCCAGCATCTGCTGCCGGTTCCACAGCTTGTCGGTCTGCGCCAGGAAATTGAGCAGGCGCTCGATCTTCATCGCCTTGGTCTGGACTTTTTCCCCAGCCACGGGCCGGCGGGGCCCTCCTGGCCGGCGGCCTCCTTGTAGATCTGGTTGATGAGGTCATCGGTGAACATCTCCACGAAGTTCTCATCCTTGAGGACGTCCGATTCGCGGGTTTGCTCGATCTCCCGCAAGAGCCATTCGCCGCCTTGGAGCTGGAACGTCCAGAACTCCTGAAACCTCGCCGCCACCTCATCGCCTCGGAGGAACTCGCGGGTGCGGTCATCGATGTAATAGTCCCGCGCGCTGGCGGTGATGAGCGCGGTGAACTCGCGCTGGTCGGGCCTTTCGGTGTAGCGCAGGTTCACCAGGTCCACCGCTTCGACCTGGAAGCCTTCGATGAGGTTGATTTCGTGGTCGCCGATCTGGCCGCTGATCTGGGAAAGGTGCTCCGTGTACAGGGCGGGCATGAGCAGGGGCTTCATGGGCCGGTATTCTCGAGATTGCCAGCACTTCTGGAGCTTCACAAAGGTGGACCGGGCGGCTTGCCGGAGCCGTTCCGGGGAGACCGCCGGATCCTGCCGGGAGAGGAAATCCAAGAGCACCAGGGTCTTCCTCGCCTTGGGAGCGATGGAGGCGGCGCTGAAGGTGTAGTCGAGGTCTTCATCTGCCTTTTTACGCCTGCCGAAGGCCATATACAGGAGAAAAACGATCAAGAGCACGAACGCAACGAACCAGAACATCCCTTTGCGCTCCTCCGCTGTGGGGCTCTGGCCCGAACTCCGGCCGCTGGAATAGGAGCGATGGAAGCTCCCGCCGCCGTGGAACCCTCCGCCGCCGTGGAATCCGCCCCCGCCCTTGTTGTGGACGGCGAGGCCGCCGGCGAAGTAGGTGTGGGGCGCACCGGTTTCGAGGTTGAAGACTAGGGCCGGCTTCCGGACCCGCTCGATGGCGACGATTCGCTGCGCCGAGAGGCCGTCGCCGTCGAAGGCGAAGATAGCATCGCCAGGCCGCAGCGCCGAGGCGGTCTTGAAGACGCCGCGGCCGGCGAAGAACGGCTGCTCATCGGTCACCTCTAACTGGCGGCGCTCGGTGGCCAGCCGGAGGTATCCCTCGACCTCGTGGGTGATTACCCTCCGGGCGGTGGCAGTCACCCTTTGACCCTGGGGAGTGAAGGCTAGCAGCCGGTCCCCCGGCTTCACGCCACTCAGGGGGATTTCGCGGCCATCGTCGCGCCGGATGGGGGTATCGGGCAGGAAGCAGCCTTTGTTGTGCACCGCCAGTCCCCCGGCAAAAAAGGTTTCGCCGGGCATCACCAGCAGGTTGTATGCCGGTCTTTCGGCCTGC
>JACQVS010000248.1 GCA_016209605.1 Planctomycetota bacterium | reverse complement strand
GGCGGCGATGGCCAGCTCCGGGAGGCCGTCGCCGTCCAGGTCGCCGGCGTTGGCCACGGCCTCGCCGAAATTGAAGTGGCGCGGCGGGCCGGGGAGGGCGCGGAGGATGGAGCCGTCGGCCCCGCTCAGGATGACCACCTCCCCAGCGGTCTGGCTATCCTCCCAGACGGCGTGGCTGCTGCCGGGCTTTCCGGCCGCCAGATCGCGGCGGCCGTCCTCATCGAGGTCGCCGATCAGGGCCAGGGAGAAGCCCAGCCCATCGAACGCCTTATTCCCCTTGCGGGTCCAGATTTCATGGCCGGTTTTCCCGGAGTAGACCGAGATCCTGCCGCCAATGACATAGCCAGAATCTCCCAGCGCCAGGTCGATGGTGGCGTCCCCATCGGCATCGAAGGGCTCCGCCAGGATGGGGTAGGCGGCGGTGAAGGGCCTGATGCCAGCGGAGATCTTGAGGATGGCCTCGCCGGTCCGGGGGGAGAAAACGGTGATGCTCAAGCCCTCCCTTTGATCCACCGCGGCGAAATCGGTGACGGCGTCCCCGTCCAGGTCGCCGGCCGCGGAGACCGAGCCTCCGAAGCCGATCTTGATCTCCTCCCCCACCCACTCGCGCAAGACCGTCCCCGTCCGGCCCGAGACCAGGAGCACCCGGCCGCGGTCCTCCGGCCAGGGATAGCCGGCCGCGCCGACCACGAAGTCGGGGGCCCGGTCGCCGTCCACATCCCCCAGGCCGGCGACCGAGATGCCCAGGTCCTCATCGCGCTCGCTCCCCCGCACGGCGTAGAGGAGCGTGTCCTGGGCCGGCGCCAGTCCAGCGATCCCCGCCGAGAGAACAGCCAGCGCCGCCAGGCGAAAAAGCCTGCGGGCCAAGCCAGTGCGGGCCAAGGAGGCGGAGGTTTTTTTTCGAGCGCGCATTTTGTTTTCGATCCAGGTGATTTTTCCAACCGTCCATTTTACCCCCAACCGTCTTGCCGGGAAGCAGGAAAGCGCCGACTTCAAGCCGCCAGTTCTCGCCTCCCCAACTCTCCACACCCCCCAATAAGTAGCAAGATGTTGGGGAGGATGACAGGTAATCCTGGCGCGGTGGATCCTTCGATTCCCGGGTCCCGTCGGTTTCTGGGGGAGCGGGAATGGAGGTGGGCCCAGATGCTGGAGGATGAGCAGCGTGACCCCCGCTTCGCGGAGCGGTGCCCGGGGGCTCGGAGCGACTTTCGGGACGAGTTCTTACCGTAGGACAATTGCGTAGGACAATTGCAACCGCGGACTTTCCCAGCGAGGCTCAGGAGGCCTTCAGAGCTGCAATTTTGCGATGCTTTTGACCGGCCCTCCACAGGTCAAACTTCATTGGCAGGTTCATCCAAAGTTCGGGCGTCGTTTTGAAAGCATCGGCCAACTTGTAAGCCATTAGGGGCGTGATGCCCCGCTTGCCGTTAACGATCTCGTTCAAGGCTGCCCGCGTGCAGCCAAGATGCCTGGCCAGTTGAGTCTGGTTGAATCCGAGCGGTTTCATGAACAGCTCCCTCAAGATCTCGCCGGGATGGGAAGGGGGGCGGTTTCTAGGCATGTTCTCAGTGGTAATCCAACTTGCCTTTTGCACATTTTGCGAGCTGTCTTCAGTTCGCAAAATGTGCAAAAGGCTGTAGTTAATAGCTGATTCTAGCATATAGACTTATCTTAATAAAGAATCCGGAATTTCTTGGCGATCCCAGTACATCCGGGATTGCGAAAAAAATCGGATTAGCTCTTGCATATTTTTGGCCGCGGACGGCCAAAAATATGCAAGAGTACAGATTATAAGGCAATGCCCATGCCAAAATTTTCATGGACCGGCGGCGCGCTGTGGTTGCTGGCCTTATCCTTTTTTTCTGGTTTTTTTGGGGGGCGGCTTGGCAACGGCCAGGATCTGCCCTACCGGTTCCAGAAGGACGTGATGATCCCCATGCGGGATGGGGCGCAGCTCGCGGCGAATATTTTCCTGCCGAAGGAGGGCGGCCCTTTTCCGGCCATCCTCATGCGCTCCCCCTATGGCAAGCCCGGTGAAAAGTCGGGCGAGGCCAAGCGCTACGTCGAGGCCGGCTACGCCATGGTGATCCAGGACTGCCGGGGCCGGGGGGGTTCCCAGGGAACCTGGGATCCATTCCGGTACGACGCCGACGATGGCTTTGACACCCAGGAGTGGATCGGCCGCCAGCCCTGGTCGAACGGCAGCATCGGCACCGCCGGAGGCTCTTATGTCGGCTGGACGCAATGGGCCTCAGCTTCCAAGGCCAGCCGCTACCTGAAAACCATGGTGCCGGTCGTCCCCTTCGGAAACGTCTACTACGAGATCGCCTATCCCGGCGGGGCTTTTCAGCTCTCCCTGCTCTTCGGCTGGGGCGCCATGGTCGGCGGGATCCAGGTGGACCCTGCCCGCCTGGATGAGGCCTGGAAGCGCCTGCCTCTGAAGAGCTGGGACGACCAGTTCAACAAAAAGGTTTTTTTCCTGAGCGACTGGGTGGCCCATCCCGTTTACGACGATTACTGGCGGAAGCGCGGTATCGATGGCCGGTACGAGGACATCACGGTGCCGGCCCTCAACATCGGCGGCTGGTACGACATCTTCTCCAAGACCACCATCGAGTTGATCGACCAGGTCCGGGAGAAGTCCAAGGACCGCCTGGCGCGGCGCAACCAGTTCGTGGTCCTGGGGCCCTGGGGGCACGGCCCCGGGGGGCGCAAGCTTGGCGAATTGGACTTCGGCGAGGCGGCGCAGCGCAACGTCGGCGACCTGCAGTTCAAGTGGATGGAGTACTGGCTGCGCGGCCAGAGCACCGGGGTGGAGGACTGGCCGGCTTATGACCTCTTCATCATGGGCGAGAACCGCTGGCGCGGCGAAAACGAATGGCCGCTGGCGAGAACCCGCTTCACCTCCTACTTCCTGCGGGGTCAGGGGAAGGCCAACACCCGCGCCGGCGACGGCGCGCTGAGCCTGGAGCCGCCCGGCGACCAGCCCGCGGACACGTTGGTCTTCGACCCCAACGATCCCGCGCCGACCCGCGGCGGCAACAACCTCGTCGGCCCGCCGGCGGGGCCTTTCGACCAGGGCGCCGTCGAGAACCGGAAGGACGTCCTGGTCTACACCACCCCGCCCCTCGAGGGCCCGCTGGAGGCGACCGGGCCGGTCAAGATGGTGCTTTACGCCGCCTCGACGGCCAGGGACACCGACTTCACCGCCAAGCTGGTGGACGTCCATGCCGATGGCAAGGCATATAACCTCTGCGACGGCATCATCCGCGCCCGTTACCGTGATTCCTTCACCAGCCCGGAGCTCATCGAGCCGGGGAAGATCTACCGCTACGAGATCGACCTGTGGGTGACGAGCAACGTGTTCCTTACGGGCCATCGCCTCCGCCTCGAGGTCTCGAGCAGCAATTTCCCGCGCTTTGACCGCAATCCCAACACCGGGAATCCCTTCGGTACCGACACCGAGCTCCACCCGGCGACGCAGACGATCTACCACGACGCCCAGCACCCCTCCCATCTGCTCCTCCCCGTCATCCCGAGGTGACCGCCGCCGGCGGGAGATGGTCACGGCGATTGATTTTTTCGATTTTATGCCCCTTTCGTACAACGGGGGCAGCTCCTCGGATGGCAGGCGCGGCAGTATTCCTTGCCGCAGCGCGCGCAGGGGCCGTGAGCGGCGGGGCTGACGAAGTGGAGGGCGTCGTCGCAGACCAGGCGGGCGGTCTCCGGACTGTAGCCGTGCTCGCAGGGAAGGGGCTCGAGCTTCCGCGCCAGCGGATTCCAGTCCAGCGAAAAGCGTCTTTCCCTCTTCCGGCGCTTGATGAGCAGCTCAAGGCGCTGGACCGGCATCTCCAGTTCCAGGGTCTGCGCCAACTCGATGTCGATCCTCATGGCGTATTTCTGCTTCAAGTCGGCCACCTTGCTGAGGTACTCCCGGGCGATGGCTTCCAGACGGAGCTGCTGGCGCGGATCCTCGCCCCCCTGCTTGCGGAGGCGGTTGAGGGATTCCAGGCGCAGCGCCTGGTAATAAGCGTATACCCGCTCCAGGTCCCGCTCCAGACGGCGCTGCATGCCGTTGATGAACGGGGTCAGCTCCCGGCGCAGGCGTTGGGGAAGGGCCTTGGCGATGACCTGGTGGAGCCGGGCCTCGCTCCAGGACGGCGGCAGGTCCGCTTCTGGAGGGACTTCACCATCCTGAGGCGATTCAAGCGCGCTCCCCTCCTCGAGCAGGCGGTCGACCAGGCCATCGAGGAGGCATCCGGTGGAGAGGTTGATGCCGATCTGGAAGACTCCCTCGCGCATTTCATCGGATATGGCGGCATAGCGAAAGGTCAGGATGGAGCAGCGGGTCCAGGCCGGCGCGGCCCCGGCGACTCGATAAACCGCATTGGGGAGAACCAGGGCCTGCTCGGCCGCCTTGTCGGGGCTGGCGAGAGCCGGAAGAGGGAGATTCAGCACGCGCCGGAGCGTCCGACCTCGGCCCTCGAGCACCCGGGCGAAGCGCTCCAGCCAGTCGGATTCGAGCTGAATCCTTTGCGCCCCTTCCGGAAGCTCCTCGGCAAAGCCGAAACGGCCGAATTCGGGGACTTTCAGGGCCTCCTGAAGGCGCGGGGAGGCGATGAACTCCAGGCCTTCCGGCTCGGCCTCCTCGACGAGCATTCCTTCCCGCTCCAAAAGCCGAGCCACGAACTGGCGCAAAAGCGTTGCCGAGCTGTCCATTATTTCAAACCGCCTCAAAATCGTTGCCGAAGAGCGCCTCGTCGATCACCTTGACCTCCTCGTACTGCCGCTTGGCCTCGAGGATGCGGTCGCCGAGCCGTTCGAAAGCCGCCGGACGCTCCTCGGCGGTGGTCTCCACCCAGGCCTTGAAGACCAGCTCGGCGAACTCCTCGCCCTCATCCATCTCGCCGAGGATGGCGTCCATCTCGCCGACCACCAGCTCGAACATATTGATTTTTTCATCCAAGACTTTGAGGATCGACTCCTCCACGGTGCGGCGCACCGCCAGGTTGAAGACGAACACCTCCCGCGTCTGGCCAATCCGGTGGAGGCGCCCGATGCGCTGCTCGATGGCCATGGGATTCCAGGGAAGATCGAAGTTGATGAGGGTGTTGCAGAACTGCAGGTTCCGCCCTTCGCCCCCTGATTGGGTGCAGAGGAGCACCGGCGCCTGGTCGCGGAAGTTTTCAATCGCCCGGTCCTTGTCGGGGCCGGACATGGAACCGTCGAAGCGGGCGTGCTCCCTTCCCTCCGCCTCGAGGAGGCGGGCCAGCCGCTCCAGGGTCTCCCGGTGCTGGACGAAGATCATTTTCTTCTCGGTGGGATTCCGCCCCAGCAATTCCAGGAGCGCCTCCTCTTTCGCGCCTTTCTCGATCATCTGGTAGCGCTGGTGGAGAGCCAGCCATGGCCCGTCGCCATCCTTTGAACTCGCAAATCGGTGGAGGGCGGCGGCCGCTGCCGCCGGCGAGGATCCGGCCGCCGACAGGAGATGCCGCAGCGCCAGGCGATGCTCCATGCCGTTCAACCGGTGCAGCTCCTCTACCCGCTGGCTCAGCTCCTGGTAGCAGGCCCCCTCCTCGGGAGCGGGCTCCAGCTTGAGAGTGACGGCGTGGCGCGGCGGCAGGCGAACCTCCACCAGGGCGCGGGTGTTGCGGATCATGACGTCGCGCATCAGCTCGCGCAGCCTCTCCTGGTTCGCCGGCAACCTCGGCTGGCCTCTGGTCATGTAGCTCGAGCGGAACTCCTTCTCGGTCTTGAAAATGCCGGGCTTGAGCAGGGTGAGGAGGTTATAGAGCTCCACCAGGCTGTTTTGAACCGGCGTCGCCGAGAGGAGCAGAAGGAACCGCTTCTGCAGCCCGTTGACCAGCTTCCAGTTGCTGCTTTCCCGCTTCCTGAGGTGATGCGCCTCATCGACGACCACCACATCGTGGGACTGCCGGAAGAGGATCTCCGCGTGCTCCTGCCGCCGGGCGGTGGCGATGGAGGCGATCACCCGGGGCTGCGCCCAGAATGCCTCGGGGTCGCTCCGCGCCAGGGAGTCGTAGGTCGAGGCGAAGGAGAGGGCGAACTTGCTTTCCATCTCCTCGATCCACTGCCCCACCAGGGTGGCCGGGGTCAGGATCAGCACCCGCTCGACCATGCCGCGCAGCATGTACTCCTTGAGCACCATGCCCGCCTCGATGGTTTTCCCCAGACCGACTTCATCGGCCAGGACCACTCGGCCGCGGAACTGCTTCAGGACTTTCCGCACCGTCTCAACCTGGTATCCGTAGGTGTCGACGTTGCGGAGATGCGGCAGGCAGAGCAGTTCGTCAAAGCCCTTGAGCAGCCCCAGGCGGGTCAAGTCGGAGCGCAGGCGGAAGTCGGTCCAGGCCTCCGCTCCGGACGCTGGAGCGGCAAGCAGGCTCGAGGCCGAAGGGAGATTGAACGACACGGCAATGGTCGCGTCGGGGCGGATCAGCGGCGGGTATTTGGCGTCCAGGCCGTCGGCGGGCTGAACCGGCGGAGGAGGGGCCGGGGGCGGCGAGGCCCTGGTTTTCTCTCGGCTTGGAAGACTCGACCGTTTTTTCAGGAGCTTTTTTCGGGCAAATTCAAGGCGCCTGTTCTCCTGGTCGATTTTCTTGAGCCAGCCCTTGATCCAGGACTCCACCTCCTTGCCGCAAGGCAGGCACTTCAGGGATTCTCCGATGCTGGAGAACAGGAGGTCCTTGAGCTGTCCGGCCTCGTACCACCGGCCTTGCTGGGCCAGGGCGATGGCGCGCAGCAAGCGATCCTCACCCGCCATGCCTTCGAAACGCTTGCTGAAGCGGTTCTGATAGTGGAGGCTCTGATCGGGCTGGGATTCGAGGAGGGCGGTCAGGGCGGCGAGGAGCAGGAGATCCGGATCGGTAGGTTCCTCATCCAGAGCTTGCCGGACCGCTCCCAGGGAATTCTTTGCTCGACCGGCGACCAGGCCGTAAAGCGCCAGCTTGCGAGCTTTCAGAGGATCGCCCTCGGCGCTGGAAGAAACAAGATCTCCAGGAAAATCCTTGGGCAGGTCATCCGGCCGGCGCATGGCGTGTTCTCTTCACTCCTTGGACAGTCAATACCTAGTCAAACGGATGAAAAATACAAAAAAATATTACCAAAAAATTGGCAATTCAAATAGGAAATTTTGCAAATGCCGGGATCCTTACAACCATCCAAGGATCGGCCGGCGCGGTCCAGGCCGTATCCGTACCTTGCCGGCGCGAATACCATCGCGGCCACATCGGATTCATCTCGGTGGCCGCCGCCCTGGGAGGGCTGCTGTTCGGCTGGGACTGGGTGGTCATCGGCGGGGCCAAACTGTTTTTTGAGCGCTATTTCGAGCTCAAGGATCCCGCCCTGGTCGGCTGGGCGAACAGCTGCGCCCTCATCGGCTGCATGGCGGGGGCTTTCATCGCGGGCGCTCCTCGAGGTCTTTCCGCCCGCGCCGGATCTCCTCCAGCCGCTCGCCCGGCCAGAGCCCTTTCTGGCTCAAGCCGTTCACCAGGCCGCCGCCGAGGACGACGGCCTGCCAGTCGCGCAGCGGCTGGCCGAGCTTGGGCAGCGCGACCTCGAGGATGGGGCGGATCCTCTCGGTGTCGTTCTCTCGCCCAGTTGATTGTGCCTCGAGGAGTGGGCGGAAGCTCTCTATGGTGAAATCGATAACGGCCTTGGTGTACTCCTTCAAGTGGATGTTCTGGATGCGCTTCCCCAGTTCAGGATCCAGTGCTCGAGGAACTGGAACGTTTTCAATGGCGTTTTTTCCGGCTTTTCCAGTATCCCGGCTTTCGCCGCAAGTGCATCACTGCAAGGATCTCAATCGTTTCCTCCTTCAATCGGTAGATGACACCGAAAGGAAATCGTGGAACGCGGCACTGGCGAATTCCCGGTTCGATTTCACGATACAGGAGTGGACGATCAATGACCTTCTGTGCAGCTTCCCAAACAGCATCGACAAAACGCCGGCCGAGACCTTCCTGCTGCGATTCGTAGTAAAAGGCGGCCTCTTGGAACTCGGCGCGGGCTTCGGAATGAAAACCAAAGGTCTTCATCCGATCTTGTCTTTCAGTTCCTTGAATACATGGTCCCCAGAGATGAGCTTTGCTTTCCCCTCGTCCAATTCCCGGCAGCGCCGTTGAATTTCTTTCCTCCACTCGGAGGACACATCAAACTCGTCTTCGAAATCCAGACTTTCGAGCAGCTTCTCAGCCATGAAAGCTCTGGCTTCCTTCGGAAGATTGAGGGCATCGACAAGCAGTTTTTCAGTTTTGGGTCTCATCATCAAATCCTTAATAATCAGATTAGCATTTCATCAAGAATTTTAGCATTCCTCATGCTCTAGAATCAACCTTTCTGGGCGCGACTGTTCAAGCAGTAATCAACTAGAGTATGGAGGCTTCACGCCGCAGCTTGTTTCAGGCCCTGATCCTCGCCATTTCCGCGATTCCTCCACCAGCCCGGAGCTCATCGAGCCGGGGAAGGTCTACCGCTACGAGATCGATTTGTGGGTGACAAGCAACGTGTTTCTATCGGGCCACCCCCGCCGGCGGGAGATCGCCGCGGCGCCGGCCGGCGAGCGAGCAAAGATCGAGGCCGTGGCCATGGGGTGAACCGTGGTTTACTTCCCGAGCAGCCGCTCCGCCCGCTCCTTGAGCTTGGCGTTAGCGGCGGCGAGGATCTTGCGGATTGGCTTCTCGCCCAAGGCGGCGCGGTCGATCCGGCCCTCCGCCACGGCGTCGAGGAGCGCCGCCGCGGCCTCCGGCGACCTCATGTCGGCGAGGGCGCCGGCCGCGCCCAGCCGCAGCTCGTCGTTTTCGTCCTTGGCCAGGTACTTGACGATCTGCGCGCCGCGCCGCTCCCACGGCTCCACGCCGAGGAGGCGCAAGCATCGTAGCGCGTCCCCGCGGGGACAAGTGCAGTCTTTCGCGAATAGTTGTAGGGTCAGGCCGAGCGATTTTGGCTACTGGCAAGGCGCGTGAGCGGAGTTGATACGGGACGGAGTATCAACGAGCGAG
>JACQVS010000249.1 GCA_016209605.1 Planctomycetota bacterium | reverse complement strand
TGCGCTCTTTGCGTCTTTGCGGTTCAATATTCTTTCTCCCGTAATAAGAAAACTCAGTAATTTCCAGATAAAATGGTAACATGAGCCCGACCACCTCCCAGCGCGATTGGACCCGGCAGCTTTGGGTTTACCCGGCGCTGGTCATCTTCACCGGCCTGCCCTATATCATGGCGGGGGCGCTCCACTCGCCGTTCGTCTTTGACGATGAAAAGCTGGTCCGAGACAACGAGTCGATCCGCGACCTCTCCCGCATTCACGAGATCTTCGACATCGCCTCGAAGCGCTGGGACGACCAGCCGCTCCGCGCCAACTACCGCCCCGTGCGCTTCCTCTCCTATGCCCTCGACTACCAGCTCAGCCGCTGGTACTGCCGGTGGAACGGCATCTCCTTCGCGCCGGAAAACCCGCCCGTCTTCATCTTTCACCTGACCAACCTCATCCTTCACGGGCTGAATGTCCTCCTGCTCCTCGGCATTGGCCGCCGGCTGCTGGGAAGCGGCGCCGCCGCCCTCGCCCTCGCGGCGCTCTTCGCCGTCCACCCCCTCGCCACCGAAGCGGTGGTGTACATCTCGGGGCGGCGCGATGTCCTGTCGCTCTTCTTCTTTCTGGCGGCGGTCCGGATTTACCTGGGGCGGGAGGAGGCGCCGGCCGGGCGGCTCTCATGGATCGCCTTCGTTGCCGTGCCGCTCCTCTTCATCGCCGGGCTGCTCTCGAAAGAGATGGTGGTGACCCTGCCCGCCGTCCTCGTCCTCATCGACCTCGCCCGCCGCGCCCCCTGGCGGCTCCGGCGCGCCGCCTTTCACGCCTTGCTCTTCGCGGTGGCGATCGCCTTCACCCTTTTCGAGGCCTCCAACCCGCGCCTGGTGGCGCGGCCGGTGGGCGGGGAGCTGCTCGGCACCCTGCTCACCGCGCCACGCTACGTGATGCGCTACCTCGGACTGCTGCTCTTTCCCGTCTCGCAGAGCCTCGACTACTCCTACGATGCCATCCCCGCCGCCACCGGCCTCCTCTCCCCCTGGACCACCCTGCCGGCGCTCCTGGCGGTGCTGGCGCTCTGGGCCGCCGGCCTTCGCGCTCTCCTCAAGCCGCGCCCGCTCTTAGAGCCCGTCCCAAAAATCCATCCGGCCACTCTGCAACAGAACTGGGGCCGGCTGCGAAGGCGCCATACGGCGTTGGGCCTCCTCGCCTTATTTCTCCGGTTAATAAGGCTACGTCGGCCCCCTTCGGTCTCGCGCTCCGCGCGAGCCTTCGGGCAGCCCTCGGAGGCGACCCCTTCGGGGTGCCCGCCTCCTCCGGGCGCTCGAATCTACGCGACTGCTCGATTCTCGCCCTTGTCTGGCGCCTTCTCGCCGGGCACCGCTCGGCGGAAGCCGAGTGGTCGCGGGCCTCGGAGCGACTTTCGGGACGGGCTCTTAGCCATCGGCCTCTTGTGGTTCCTCGGGACCTTGCTTCCGGTGCTGCAGTTCATACCCATCCCCGAGCGCTTCGCCGAGCGCTTCGCCTACCTGCCGGGGATCGGTCTTTTCATCGTGCTCGCGGCCGGCTTCCTGCGGCTCCACCGCTGGGAGCCCATCCTCGGCCGGGCCTCGGCCGCCGTCGTTTCCATCGCCCTCCTGGTGCTCTGTTACCAGCGCGCCCGCGACTGGCGGACGCCCCTCCAGCTCTGGGAATCGGCCGCCCGCGCCCAGCCGCGCTGCGCGCGAGCCCACATTGGCCACGCCAACGCCTTGAGGGACCTCGGCGGCCTGCGCCTCCGCGATGCCGCCGCCGCCTACTCGCGGGCGATCGAGATCCTCGAGGAGAACCCTCGAGACCTGCAGAAAGAGACGCTGCGCCGCGGCCATCTGCTGCAAGCCCGCCTCTTCCGAGCAGAGGCCTGCGCCCAGCTCGGCGCCGAGAGCCCCGAGCGCTACCGCCAGGCCATCGCCGACTACCGCTGGCTGCTCGAGCAGGCCGATGTCGATGGAGCGCGCGTCGCCGAGGCGCCGAAGTTCACGGTGGTATACTACCAGCTCGGCAACTGCCACTTCGGCCTGCGGGAGCTGGCGGAGGCCAGAAAAGCGTATCTCAAGGTCATCGATCGGGGGGAGCCGGCGGCTCTCGTGCGCGCCGCCCATTATTACCTGGGGAAGATCCAGCTCCTCGATGGGAAAGAGGCGGAAGGCGTCGCCGAGCTCGAGGCCGCTTACCGGATGGCGGCGGAGGAGGATCGGAGGAGCGGCGATGAAAACTTCGTGCAGAACCGCTACCAGCTGGCGGGTGAGCTGGCCGACGCCTTGATCGCCAGAAAGGACTTCGCCCGCGCCGGGCAGGTCCTCGACGAGGTCCTGGAGAAGATGGGCGACCGGCCGGAGCGCAAGCACCTCCTCTTCCGCAAGGCGCGCCTTCACGATGGCCGCGCCCAGGTCCACGAGGCGGCGCTCGAGCTGGAGAAGGCGCTCGCCATCGATCCGCGCTACGGGCCGGCGCTGCTTTTCCTCGCCAGCCTCGAGGAGAACCGCGGCAACCTCGACCGCGCCAAGGATCTATACCAGAAGGTGCTCGAGCAGGACCCCAACCACGACAAGGCGCTGCGCGGCCTCGACTCGGTGGAGTTGAAGCGCGCCCTCGCCAGATCATCCGCCTCGAGCCCCGAAGAAGAGGAGGGGCTGAAGATCCTGGACGGCCTCATCGAGCGCGGCGAGAAGTCCATCGAGGACGGGAAGCTCAAGGCAGCGGAGGAATTCTTCCGCAAGGCCGCCGATGCGCCCCCCTCGCCGAAAAACCAGCCCCGGCGCGCCAGGGCGCTCCTCGGCCTGGGGCGGATCGCGCGGGAGTACCGCTTGTGGGACAAGGCCGAGGCTTTTTTCCTGGCCGCTCAGGACGCCGATCCCGGCTCGAAGGAGGCGCTCCTCGCCGCGGCCGACATGCGCCTGCGCGATCGCGAGGACGGCGCGGGGGCCAGGGCGCTTTACCGGCAGTACGTCGACGGCTTTCCGCCGGGACAGCGCGGCGCCCCGCACGCCTACTTCAACTTGGCGCTCCTCGTCGAGGAGGAAAATCCCGCCGAGGCCGCCGATCTCCTCCACAAGGCGAAGGAGGCGGGGGAGAAGGAGCCGGCCATCGACCGGCGCCTGGGTTACCTCTACGCCCGCCTGGAGAAGTGGGAGGCGTCGCTCGACGCCTTCCAGTCGTTCCTGGAGAAGGCGGAGGATCCGGAGGAAAAAAGGAAGGTCCGGAAGTATCTGGAGGAGAAGGTGCTTCCGCGCGTCCCCGGCGGCGAGGAGCTGCGGGATTCCAAAAAATGAATAACTTTTAACTACGAAGGCGCGAAGGATACGAAGAAGTTGAATATAAATTTTATCCTCCCGGCCGCCTTCTTCCTCACCGGCGGCGCGGCGCTGCTCGAGGAGATCCTCTGGGGCCGCATGCTGCACCGCCTCCTGGGGAGCACCTCCCTGGCGGTGGCCACGGTGGTGGCGGGCTTCCTCCTGGGCTTGGCGGCTGGCGGGGCGCTGGGGGGCGCTCTGGCGGCGCGGCTCCGCCGCCGCCACGATCCCTTGAAGGCATACGGCGCCGTTGAAATGGCTGGCGGCGGGGCGGCGCTCTGCTTCACCGGGATCCTCTCGAGCGCCCAGGAGCTGGCGGCCGGGCCCTGGGGGCCGGCCGCGCTTCTCGGGCTCCTGGCGCTCTTCGCCCTGCCGCTGGGCCTGGGATTTCCGGTGGCGGTGGCCTACATCGCCAGAACCGGCGATGCCGCGGCGCGGCCGAAAAGGGTGAACCTGCTTTACGGATTGAACGCCTTCGGAGGCGCCGCCGGGGCCGCGGCCGCCGGCTTCTGGCTGATTCCCGCTCTCGGCGAATCGTGGGTCATTTACCTGGCGGCGGCCCTGCAGGCGGGAGTGGGGGCGCTGGTGGTGGCGGCCGCGCGGAGGAGCGAGAGCCTTGAAGCCGACAGCGTCCTGTTGAATGGCGAGCCCGCGCCTCCGGCGGAGGAGTCTTCCGCGCCCGGCGCGGCCCTTTACTCCCTCGTCTTCCTCTCCGGCCTGGCGGCGCTCTACTGGGAGGTGCTGTGGGCGCGGATCCTGGTGCTCACCGTCGGCTCCTCGGTCTACGCCCTGTCGCTCGTCACCGCCGGCGTCCTTCTCGGCATCGGCGCCGGCAGCCTGCTCTTCTGCCGGGGGCCGCTCCATCGCCGCGGCTTCTGGCTCCTGCCCCTCCTGGTCGCCTGGCTGCTCGTGCCGGTGTTCTACCTGGTGCCTTATCTCGCCGATGCTTACCTTTTCGGCGTACGCTCGCTGGGGATGACGCCGTGGATCTGGGGCAGCCTCGGAGCCGGGCTGGTGACCGCCGTTCCTGCCTTCTTCACGGGGACGCTGTTCCCGTGGACCGTGTCCCTGCGGCCGGAGCGGAGCGGCTCGCTCCTGGCGGCGAGCGCCTGCGGATCGGCGCTGGGGGCTTTTATGGGGGGGCCATGGGCCCCTGCGGCCGGCGGTCTCGAGCCGGCTTATGCCGCGGGCGTCCTCCTCGCGGGCCTCCTCACCTGGTGCGGCGCGGCGCTGGCGGCCGGCAGGCCCGGACCGCGGTACTTCATCGTGGCCGCCCTCGCGCTCCTTCCGGCGCTCCTGCTGTTTCCCCTCCTCCTCTCCCCGATGGGGACGGGCGGCGGCCGGTGGGACTTGAAGCGCCTTCTCTCCGGCGTCTACCAGTGGTCCGATGAGGACCTCTACCGCACGCCGCACGACGAGATCCTGAAGGCTCGGCAAATTCTCGTTTTCGAGCCGGGGCGGGAGGTGCTGGTGACGGTGGAGCTGGACAGCGAGGCCAACACGCTCTACGTGCGCGGGAACGGCAAGGCGGAGGGAAGCGTGCCGTGGGACCGCGCCCAGCCGTCGCGCGCCGACCTGCCCACGCAAGCGCTCCTCGGCGCGCTGCCGGCGCTCCTCCGGCCTGGCGCCTCGGCAGCGGTGATCGGCCTCGGCAGCGGCGTCACCCTGGGCGCGGCCTTTCAAATGGGCCTCGCGCCGATCGATGCCCTGGAGATCGAGGCGGGCTTCCGGCGCGCCCTCGAGCGCGCCGAGGTGCGCTCCCGCTTCGCCCCTTATCTGGGGGGGGCGCTCGAGTCGCCGGAGGTGCGGCTCCACTTCGGCGACGCCCGGCGCCTGCTCTCGGGAGAGCTGCGGGACCGGAAGTGGCCGGTCGTGATCAGCCAGCCTTCCGAGCCGTGGGTCGCCGCCGCGGCGCCGCTCTTCACCTGGGAGTTCTTCAACCTCGCGGCGGAGCATCTCGAGGCCGGCGGCCTCTTCGTCCAGTGGGTGCAGCTTTACAAGCTCAGCCCCGCGGACCTGAAGCTGTTCTTGAGGACCTTCCGCCAGGTCTTCAACCGGGTCTTCCTCTTCCGCCCCCCCGGGACCGGCGAGCTGATCCTCATCGGCGCCCTCACCCCCTTGAGCCTGCAGCCCCTGGCAGCGCCTTTGCCGCAGGAGAAGCGCGGGCTGCTCGCCGAGGCGGGGATTCGAGGCCCGGAGGATCTCCTCGGGGCTTACCTCCTGGGGCCGGAGGGACTGGAGGCATGGCTCCATCATCAGCCGCTGTTCAATCCGCCCCTCAACACCGACAGCCGGAACATCCTCGAGTTCCACGCCCCGCGCTTCCTGCACCAGGGCCTGGACCTAGCCCGCTCGAACTTGAAGAGCCTGCGCCTATTTGGGGGGAGCGATGCGGTGACCGGCTACCTCTTGAAGGACCGCCTGTCCCCGGCGTCCATCCGCCGCCTGGCCGCGAGCAATCAAGCCTGCGGCGATTTGCGGGAGGCTCTGGTCATCATCGCCGGCGACCCTTCCCCGGAAGGCCGGGCGCTCCAGAAACAGATCGAGGAAGAGCAGCTGCAAGCGGCCAAGGAAAACCGAACGGAGTGAACTCGAAATCCATGCGCCTTCCCCGCCTGGTCATCCCCCATGCCGTGCCCGGAGCCGCCGTCGAGGCGGGCCCCGAGGCTTACCTGCACCTGATCCGGGTGCTGCGCCGGAACGCCGGCGACCGGGTGCTGGTCTTGAATGGCGCCGGCGGCCTGTTCCTGGGCCGCATCGCCTCCTTCGACGAGGCCTCGCGGTCCTTGCGGATCGAGGTTCGCGAGGAAGTCCGGCAGGCGCCCCCCATCCTCCCCCTCGGCGTGGCGGCGGCCGTTCCCAAGGGGGAAGGGCTGGAAGTTGGGATCCGCATGGCCTCGGAGACCGGGCTGGCCCGCTTGCAGCCCCTCATCACGGCGCGCACCGTCGCCCGGCCGCTGGCCGGATCCGGCAAAGTGCGGCGCTGGCGGCGGATCGCCGAGGAGTCGGCCAAGCAGTGCCAGCGGGCCAGGCCCCTCGAGGTGCTGGAGCCCTTGTCCTGGAAGGAGTTTCTGCGAGCCGATCCCCACCGGCCGCTTTCTCCGGAGCCGGCTGGCCCTTCCGGCTGGGTGGCGCTGCCGGGCGGCCCGCCCCCGCGCCAGTCCGGCCTTTTCACCGCCTTGCAAAAAGCCAGGGAGCTGCCGGAGTCGCCGTCCTTTTGGGTGGCGATCGGCCCGGAAGGGGGCTTCACCCCCGAGGAAGTGGGCCAGGCCCTGGCAGCTGGTCTCGCGCCGTTGGGGCTGCCGGCCCCGGTTCTGCGCACCGCCACGGCAATCGTTTACGTCAGCGCCGTGGCGTCTCTGGCCTGCGTCGAGCCTTCGGAAATCTAGTTGACTTCCCCCCGATCGCTGGTTATAAACATTCGCTTTCATTAGCGGCCACGGTCTCTCTATCGGGCCGCGCCGTTTCCACTTGCGAAGTTTGCGGAGCGATCGCGTTTACGATTCCACGATCAGCGCTCAATTTTAAGAAAACAGGTTCAGTATGGCCGTCTTGAAGCCAAAGTCATTCTGGATGCGCAAGGAGGATGTGCGCCGGGAGTGGTATCACTTCGATGCCACGGACAAACTCCTGGGCAAGCTAGCGGTCAAAGCCGCGAACCTCCTCATGGGCAAGGTAAAGCCCACCTTCACCACCGGCGTCGACACCGGGGATTTCGTCGTCGTCACCAATGCCGCGAAAGTCCACGTCACCGGCAGGAAGAGAGAAGACAAGATTTACCAGCGCTTCACCGGTTACTCGGGCGGGCAAATCGATGAGACGTTTCAGCAATTGCTGGCCCGCAAGCCGGAGAAGGTGATCGAGCTGGCGATCCGCCGCATGCTGCCGAAGACCATCCTTGGCCGGCGGATGCTGAAGCGGCTGAAGATTTACTCGGGAACGGAGCATCCTCACGGCGCTCAAAATCCCAAGACCATCGAAAAATTTTGAACTTCATAAATCGCTGAGAGGTCCATGAAAACGAGTCAAGCGGAAATGTTTCTGGGAACCGGCCGCCGCAAGAATGCGGTGGCCAGAGTCCGGGTCAAGCCGGGCACCGGTCAAATCACCATCAACAAGAAAAGCCTCGAAAAGTACTTCCCCCTGATCACCGAGTGGGAAATGGTGCGCGCGCCGCTCGTTTCCGTCAATTGTGAAAAATCGGTGGACGTCAGCGCCAGCGTCTGCGGGGGGGGCATCACCGGCCAGGCCGGGGCGGTGTCCCTGGGCATCGCGCGGGCTCTGATCAAATTCAATGGCGACAACGAGGCCGCCTTGCGCGAGAAGAAGTTCATGACCCGCGATTCCCGCCAGAAGGAACGTAAGAAGTACGGGCAGCGCGGCGCCCGCCGCCGCTTCCAGTTCTCGAAGCGCTGAAAATCGCCCTACCCATTTCCCAGGCTCTCCGGCGCCGCTTGGCCTTGGACTCCAAGGCAAGGCGCTGCATCCCTTTCACCCAGGGCCTCCGGAAGCGGACTTGGTTGAAAGCGCTTTCAGTGCTAAAATAGGGGGCGTTGGCGCCTTTCCGGAAGAATCGAGGACTGGAAAGTCCGAGGGATTGCTCGGGCCGGGCGCATGGGTTGCAATGATGGAATCAAGACCTCCCCACTCTCAATCGGGCCGGGACTCCGGGGGCATCGCCTGGGGCCGGTTTCCTCTGGTGCTGGCGATCAGCGCCGTGAGCGTCATGGTCTGGCTGGTCGGCAGCGCCCCCACGGAGTACTACCCCTTTGCGGGCTGGATGGTGCTGCAGACCGGCGGCCGGACCTTCCCTTTTCAGGAACTGCTTTTCCACTCCCTTTTTTACGACCGCTGGCTCCATCTCTTCTTGACCTTGCTGGCGCTGGTTACCTGCGGCCGCAGCCTGGAAATGCGCTGGGGCACCTTGCGCTTCGGGATTTTTTACCTTCTGGTGACGTCCGGATCGGCTGGAATCGCGTTGCTCGTTTCCTGGATCATGAGCCGCCTCCAGGACGGCTGGTTCGAAAGGGCGTGGATTTTCGGAGGAGCCGCCGCCGCCCTGGCTTCCATGGCGGCATACTCCATGGTCGAGGAGGATCGCATGCTCCTCCAGATCTTTTCCCGGCGCTTCCTGATCTGGGCCTTGATCATCCTCGGGGGGGCGGGATTGATGGTCCTGGAGCAGGCGGGCTTGAGCCACAGAGACCAGCACTCGAAGGTGTTCCTGCTTCCGCAAATCAGCGGCCTCTTCCTGGGCTGGGTTTACGTCCACCTGTTGCCCCATGCCGCCAGCCTCCTGGCGCGCTGGCGGCGGCATCGCCAGGAGGCCGAGCGCGATAAGGTTTTTCACATCCGGCTGCGGGTCGACCAGCTTCTGGACAAGATCAGCCGCCAGGGCCGGCAAAGCCTGTCGGCGGAGGAAGAGGCTTTCCTCAAGCAGGCGAGCAAGCATTACAAGCGCCAGCTCTGACCGGCCGGCGGATCCAACAGCGCCATGGACCGCTTTCCCGGAACCTCACCTTCCCAAAAGAGCGCTTCCGCCGGCTATGAGAGGCTCATGTCCTCCGAAATTGGAGGCCCGGGGCGATTCCGCCTCTCAATACCGCCGCGGCTGGATGCCGATAAGAGTGATGAAATATTAACCGGTTGCACTTCGCCCGAAACCATTGATGCCGAGTTTGCATAATGAGCCAGGAACAAGCGGTTCAAGCCTTCACTTTCAACCCCAAAAGCCTGGACGGCATGGTGTCGGTGACCATGACCGGCTCCCTCTCCGAAGATAACAACAACAAGGCCAAGGATGAGTTCCTCAAGATCCTCAAGGATCCCCCCAAAAAACTCGTGGTCGATCTCTCCCGGATCGACTACATCTCCAGCTCCGGCATCGCGCTCCTGGTGTCAATCCTGTGCCGGTGCCGCCAGATGAACTGTGCGATGTCGATTTGCGGCTTGCGGACCGACACGCACGAGCTCTTCCGCCTGACGCGCCTGAACCAGGTGTTCGAGATTTTCGAAAACCTGGCGGCGGCGATTAAGGCCGCCCGGCAGGACACCGGGCCCAAGGGGTAATGGAGCTCCAGCCGACCGGCGCGCGCGAGATTCTCGAATTTCCGAGATTCTCGAATTTCAAGGCGGCCTGAATTCGTCGGAGTGGGTTTCCAGAAGGCGCTCAGTGCGCTTGCTGCGCCGCCTTGCGGTCGGGGAAGATGTTGAACACCTTGTTCAAGCGGGTGAGCTTGAAGAGCGCCGCGATGTTGTGATTGAGGCCGCACAGGGCGAACCAGCAGTTGATCTGGCAACAGCGCCGCAAGATCGACAGGAGGAGGGTGATTCCAGAGCTGGAGAGGTCTTCCACCTGGGCCAGATCGAGGATGAGCCGCTTGGGCTTTTCCTTCAAGATCTCAAGGAACCGCGCCTTGGCGAGAGGAACGAATTCATCCGCCAGCGAAACGGAGATCGTTACCACGGTGGCTTTCTGGACGGTGGACGCTTCAAAGCGAAAGGGCCGGGTTGTCGTTTCTGGATTCATGAATGAATGGATTTCCGGAATTCAGATCCTTCAAGGCCGGAGTCGTCTCCCAGCCGCAAGCCGATAATATCTCATGCCATGCTCTCTGGATTGTATCGGCTGCACGAGGCGTTTTCTGTTGCCCCGGCGCCCGCCTGGGGGCCGGGAGGCGAATTACGGTGGACATCGGATTATGGGGGACCTAGACTACTTTTATGATTATCGCCGCATACGAATTCAAAGCGAAATGCTCCTCCATCCTGGAGCGCATCCACAAGACCCGGGAAACCGTCACCATCACCAAGCATGGGGTCCCCATCGTCGATGTCGTTCCTTCGGCTCGGAAGCGCCGGAGATACCCCCAGGATTCCCTGGAGGCATCGGTCCGCATCCTCGGCGACATCGTTTCTCCCGCGCTTCCGCCGGAAGCCTGGGAAGCCGAGCGAGAAAACGCCAATTTGGGGCCGCGCCCGGGCCGTTCCAGCAGTAGCGGGAGTAAAAAAGCGTTGAGCCGCAACCGATGAAGATCCTCCTCGACACCCATATCCTGCTGTGGTGGTTCGGGGACAAGAAAAGGCTCCCAAAAAAAATCGGAGCGCTTCATGCTTAAACCGGGAAATTGGCACAGAGAACTGCCCTCATACAAACGAGCCGCGCTGGAGGGCGTCGTCCGGGTTATACCAAACGGCATCCACGAACTGCTGAATCTGCGTCGTGAATTCCCAAATGACGTCTGCACAGATCGGGAACTTTTTGTGCTGGGCCTCGACCTCCCTGGGATCGTCGCGCTTATCGAACGGAAGCCGCTTGGCTTTGCGCAGAAGGTAGACATTGTCGATCTCGGTGAGGCGAGTGTCCTCGGGGATCATATCGAGGTACTCAACGAGGATGTAGTACTTGGCGACAGGACAGCCTTGCTTGAGGCGCTGGGCAGTGCCGGCGGCCTCTTGGAACATAGTCTTGTCAAGGTTGACCTTGCACTCGGCCGCAAGCACGGCGAGTGAGAAGTTACCTGCCGCGGTGTCCTTGCTGTTGAAGTCAGCGGAGGATGAAAACTGATAATGGACCGTTGACCCGATGGCGAAGTCTTGGTCCTTCAATTTTAGCACCACTTCTGGGCGCTTGCCGAGGTGCTCGAAACTGATGGGCATGAACGCGAGGGAGAGGAAAGCTTGCTGCGGGCCAGCGATAAAACGGGTATGGTTAAGCCCCGTAATAATCTGAGGGCAGACCAAATAGGGGAGAAACTCTTCAATCACCGAGTTATCGAGTTTAAGTTGGCCCTTCTGTCGCTTGAGGAAGCTGGAGCCTCGCTTCGCGATAAGCTCCACTTCAAGGGTGTCCTTGTACTGGTTGAGGAGTGAAACCATCTCGTCGACGCGCTTCCGGCCTTTGCTGGTGAGCTTCATCGTGGCGGTGATCCATTCCTTGTAGTGCAGCTTGGCCTCCTGGAGCAAGGCGCGGTCCTGCGTGGAGCACTTTTTGTTGGCGCCGGCCGCGTTGAGTTTGTCGAGGTGAGAGGTTACTGGCATTGGTT
The DNA here is from genome assembly GCA_016209605.1 of Planctomycetota bacterium. Lineage (GTDB taxonomy): Bacteria > Planctomycetota > UBA8108 > UBA8108 > JACQVS01 > JACQVS01. Next base: position 8,677 of record JACQVS010000249.1, on the reverse strand, counting down.
GAGCGCGTCATGGGGATTAAAAATTGGCGAGGGGGAAACCCTGGTTGCCGCATCAATGGCAGAAAGGAGATCTGCGCGAACGTCGGGAAGCCGACAGGTAGGGAGCGCTTTCTGAAGGATTTCCTGAGCAAGCTGACAGGCTGTGGCATCGGTGGCGATCGGCTCCGAAGAGGTCGGCTGGAGGTGGAGAATATCTTCGTAAATCACCGCACCAAACTTGTTAGTAAACTTTCGCTCCTGACGGAGAACGAGCTGGAAACCGGCGAGTGAAGCCAAGGCAACCACAATGGCGCCATTGCGGAAGCTGAGACCACGGACGTTGGACTCACGGCCAACGATGAAGATCGCGCGACCGGTTGGCTTGAGGACCCGCCGGAGCTCCACCAGGGCGGCGGTCATGTCGATGCAGTACTGGACAACAGTGAGGAGGCGATTACTGCGGTTCTTACGATTCGACCCAAACTCCGACTTCGCCACAGTTAAGAGCTGCCAACCGAGGAGTTCCATCGCTTGTCGATTGTTCTGGTGGTAGTTAAAGACGTTGATATATGGCGGAGAAGTAAACACCAGATCAACGCTCTGGGCCGGCAAAGGAAGGTCACGAGCGTCAGTATGAATGATTTGGCATTCAGCCGCGCTGTGGGGCAGATCAAGTACAAGCGCGTGATGGGCAGCGAAGCAGTGCGATACGATTTCCTGGTCGTCTGGCTGGCTGGACTCCAGCAACCGAATGAGAGTGTTGGTGAAAATATTGCTGAGGTATGGATCTTTTGCGTGTTCGGTAGCTAGGTCTGCAAGAGTGACCTTTGGCAGTTGGCTGCGAATCAGGTCCTGAGAAAACAGGGGAAGAGGAAAACGGTCGTTTAGGATCTCCATCGCGCGGTTGAAAGTGTGCTGGCGTTGTTTATCCGAGCAGTGAATGAACACCGTTGTCTGGGCCATGGCCACTGCCGCGGGATTGATCTCTATACCGACAACCGGCAGCCCCAAGCGAGACGCCTCCACGAGCGTGGTCCCAACGCCCGCAAAAGGGTCGAAGACTCGGGCGCCACGGTTGGCGTAATTTGAAAGCAAAAGCTCAACCAGTTGTGGCGAGAACTGGCCGCGCCAAGGGAAAGGATTGGTTCGGTTACGGTTTGCAATATCCAAGAGGTGTTGCGAAATCTCCTTGGTATCGAGTGGGATCTCTTCGAAAAGCGCAATAGGATCCGGCGCACGCGTCGTTGGGAAGCGCACGCAGGCCGATCGCTCAGTGGTTTTCATGCGATTAGGCGTCATGTGAAAAACACTTTGCCTTCAAAGGGGCCCCGGATCTCTTCAGTTCTTAAACTCCGCGATTCCAGCATCGCGCGGTGAAATAAAGCCGACTTGGTCTCATTAATTAAACATGGAAAAAAGGACAGTCAAGCGTAAATTTTCCGGAGGTAAGCAGTTATTTCGCATTTGTCAAGAGCGCACGGGTTTGAGAGACGTTGGAATTGCATGTCCGCCAAGCATGGACAGCCCCGCCTATAGATAGGAACTGTCGCCCCGGGCGTCTGAATTGACCTGCCTTCTTCCCTTACAAAGCGGGGTTTTCTGAAATTAACCCTTCAGCGACTTCAAGATCGCTTCCCACGCCGGGGCAAGCTTGGCGTGCTCGCTCTCGTGGCAGTGGAAGAGGAGCTCCAGCGTTCCCAGGCCGGGGCCTCGCGGCAGGATGAGCCAGAGGCGGCGGGTGGATTGCTGCTGTTCTCCGGCGGGCGGGATCGGCTTGCCGAGGCCGGTGGGGGAGAGGGCTTTGCCGGTTCCCTCGGCGGTGAGGTCGAGGAGGGCCGCGGGCTTGCCGTTGACCTCGAGCTCGCGGGCCTCGTGGATCTTCAAGGAGGGGAGGTTGAGGAGCAAGAAGCGCCTCTGGGCGAGGAGCTGCTGGACGGTCACCCCCGGGAGGTAAGGGCTGCGGAAGATGGCCAGGCTCGCCGTGGACTCCCCCGCCGGGGCCGTGAAGGCCTCGAGGAGATCCCCCGGCACCGCCGGCGGCTCCCCCTCCCAGGGCTTCCAGCCGGGGGGAATGGTCACCTCGTAGCCGGCCCGCGAGCGCGGCGGCGGGTCGCAAGCGGAGGAGAAGAAGAGCGCCGCGCCGGCGAGGAGACCGATGGAAAAGATGCTTCGGTTCACGGCTGCTGGATGACCCGATAGGTCTTTGAAGGGATGCTTCCCAAGTCCTGCGGCTCCTTCGAGCCGGGCCACCAGAGGCGCACCGCCTCGGCGCGCGGGCGGCTTCCCAGGCCGAAGGTGATGACCTGCTCGCACTGGCTCAGGTAGCTCCGGCCGCTCGTCAGCGCGGCGCGATGGGTCTCTCCGCCGATGTCGGCCTCGATGACCGCTCCCAGGGCGTTGGTGTTGGGGGCCTTGCCCGCGAGCTTGAGGCGGATCCAGCCGTTCCGGTTCCCCCCCTCGTTCCGGAAGAGCCGCGCCGGGCCGTTATTGTGGGTGAGGGCGAGGTCCAGGTCGCCGTCGCCGTCGATGTCGGCGTAGGCGCAGCCGCGCCCGACCACCGGCTGGAAGAGGTCGGGCCCCAGATGGCCGGCATCCATGACCTCGAAGCCGCGCCGCCCGCCGGGGCTGGCGTTCCAGAAAAGCTGCGCCGGCTGGGCGTAGGTCTGCTCGGCCTGGACGGCCTGGATCTCCCCCTCGAGGTGGCCGTTGGCCTCGAAGATGTCGAGGCGCCCGTCGAGGTCGAAGTCGAAGAAGAACACCCCGAACTTCATGTACTTGCGGCTGGGATTGCCGATGCCCTCGGGAATGGCGTCGTCGGTGAAGGGCAGAGAGCCGGGGCGCTCGCTCATGTAGAGGGCGGTGACCTCGTTGGCGAAGTTCCCGACCACGATAGCCTGCGCGCCGCGGCCGTCGAGGACGGCCCAGTCGATCCCCATGGCCCCGCGCGTCGAGCCCGCCGGGTCGAAGGCGATCCCGGCGCTGACGCCGATTTCCTCGAAGGATCCGTCCTTCCGGTTGTGAAAGAGGAAGTTCTGCACCGTGTCGTTGGCCACCATCAGGTCGGCGAAGCGGTCGCCGTCGAGGTCGTTGACCGAGACGCCAAGGGCCTTGGCCATGGGCCCCCCGGTGAGGGGATTCTTGACCTCGATTCCGGCCGCCGCCGAGACGTCCTCGAAACGCCCGCGGTCGTTGCGGTAGAGCCGGCAGAAGGCCCCGGCGAAGTTGGTCGGCGGGCCGTAAGCCCGGCCGAGGCCGGTGATCTGGAACTCCTGCGCCAGGTCGATCTCCGGCGACCACTGGATGTAGCGGCAGACGAAGAGGTCGAGCCAGCCGTCGTTGTCGTAATCGAGGAAGGCGGCGCTCGTCGACCAGGTGTTGGGGGTGTCCCTGGGGATGCCGGCCTCCCGGCTGACCTCGCGGAAGCCCTTCCCCTCGAGGTTCTTGAAGAGGCGGTCGCCCCCCAGGGCGGTGATGAAGAGATCGTCCCACTTGTCGGCATCGGTGTCGGCGACGGCGCAGCCCATGCCGTAAAAAGTGACGGCCAGGCCCTGCTCTCGGGTGACCTCCTTGAAATGCCCGGCGCCATCGTTTTCATAGAGCGCCTGCGCCGGCGGCGGGTTGACCGCATCCCCCGGCCAGGAGGCGGAGTTGACGAAGAAGAGGTCCTGGTCGCCGTCGCGGTCAAAGTCGAGGAAGGCGCAGCCGCTCCCCATGGTCTCGGGAAGCAGCTTCTTCCCCCGCGCGCCGTTGTGATGGACGAAGCCGATGCCGGCCGCTCTGGTGATGTCGGCGAAACGGATGCCCGCGGGCAGGGCGCTCGCGGCTGGCTTGAATTCCGCCGGCGCCACCGGCTTGGGGACGTAAGCCGCGGGGGCTTTCTTCGAGAACGACCGCCAGATGAAAAAGGCCGCTCCTCCGAGGACCGCAGCGGCCGCCAGGGCGAGGCCCAGGCGGCGGAGGGCGGGGTTAGAGTCCTGGTCGATCCTTCCAGTCTGGGGCTCGTTCATGATCGGGGACTCAGGTAGTAAATGACGATGGATTGCGCGGCGTGGTTGGCCGCGGGATTCTTGCTCCGGTAGATGGCGACGGCGCTCTCGCGGGCGTTGTCGTCCGGACGGTAGCGGTTGAAGAGCCTCCGGTGTTCGTCCGCCGCCGGCTTGTCCCCCAGGCTTTCCGCGATCAGATAGAGGTTGTAGTGCGCCGTCTGGTTTTCCGAGTCGATCTCGATCGCCCGCTGGAAGGTTCGGCGCGCCCGCTCGATGTACGCTTGACGCTCCTCGCCGCCGGCGCGCTTCGAGCGGTAAAGCAGGGCGACGCCCAGCTCGTTCAGGACCTCGTAATCCAGCGAGAAGTCGAAACCGCGCTCCGGCACCCGGGTGCTGAGAACCGCCTCGAAGTCGCGGATGGCCTCGTCGAGGAAGCCGTTCTGGCGGTTCACCAGGCCGTTCAGCCAGGCGATGGTCCAGGGGGCCGCCGGCTCGGGATGCTCGGAGGCCTTCTTCAGCGCCGCCACCGCGTCATCGAGGCTCCCAACCTTATTGTGGACGCGCGCCATGTTCACCCAGCCGTCGGCGCGGCCCAGCTCCGCGACCTTCAGGAAGACCTCGGCCGCCTGCCGCAGCTCCCCCTTCTCGGAGCCCGAGTCGCCCTTGTTGAAGAGGCCGATGCCGTAGTCGTTCCAGCGCTGCCACTCGGGGACCTCAGATTTTTGGCCGGCGAGGGCGGCGGCCTCCGCCGGGGCGCCTTCCACGGGCAGCGCCACCCGGTCCTCGCACATCGCCACTGCCGGGAGGTTGGGAGCCTCCTCCTTCCCGAAGACGTGCTCCATGAAGGTGCGGTCGAACTTGCGGTACCGCAGCCGGGCGGTGATCTCGATCGGCCCCGCGGCGTTTTCGGGGATGGAGAGGCGGTAGTGAACCGTCTGCCCGGCGCCGGGGGGGAGCTGATGGTTGTAGAGGGGGACGAAGATGTCCTGGGCGTTGCGCCGGTCGATGCGGTTGCCGTTCCGGTCGAGCATGAGGACGTTGACGAAGTGCGACCAGGGATCGACGAAGCCCCGCTCATCGATGGCGCCGCTCCGGCCGATCAGACGGCCCCCCGAGCGCGCCTCGACCTCCACCCAGACCTCGTTCGAGTCGGTGGTGCCCTGGGTGAAGAGGTGGCCGAGCTTGAGCGTCCGCAGCACCACCTCGAGGAGGTAAGATTCCCCGCGCTGGAGGGCCGGCAGCCGCGGCCGGAGCGGCGCGATCAGTTCGCCCTCGATGGTGCCGCCCTTCCGGATTCCGAAGAGATCGATGCGCATCTGGCCGTCGCGCAGGAAGTCTTCCTGGGCCTTCAAGGTGGGCTCGTGGCCGCGCAGGGCCGCCAGGCCGGTGTTCGCTCCCGGGAAGAGGTGGTTGTGGATCTTGCCGTTCTTGTTTCCGAAGTCCTTCGAGTCGAGGAGCGGCATGTGGCAGCCTTCGGAGCAGTTGGGCTTCGACTGCGGCGGGTAGTAGAAGCTGCGGGCGCCGTGGCCGGAGACGCCGCTCAGGAGGAAGTTGTCGTAGTGGTTCTGGCCGCGCAGGAACTCCTTGTACTTGTTGAGCTCGTACGGGAGGTGCACCTTGTGGCAGACCGAGCAGAACTCGGCGGTCTGGTGCATCGGCTTCAAGAAGGTTTTCTTGTGGAAGGCCGGCTTGGCCTTGACCAGCCGGTTGTTGATCCACTGGAGGAGCGGATTGCCGCTGTAGGCGAAGGGGTAGTGGAGCGGCTCCTCGATGGTGTAATCGCCGTTGCCGCGGGTGCTGTTGAGGTTGGTGATGGCGTGGCACGTCGTGCAGGTGATGCCGGCGTGCGCCGTGGGATCGCTCAAGTCGTCGTAGTTGGGATCGTCGAACTGGCCGCTCAGGAAGGGGACGGGGTCGTGGCAGCCGGCGCACCAGCGGGCCGCCCGGGTGTTGCCGTCGCGCGCCAGCGCCACCTGCCGCGTCTCCCGGACGCTGAAGCGGTAGGCCGGGTTGTTGAACGAGCTGAAGTGGTGCGCCGAGTGGAACCAGTCGCGGTAAGCGTCGGGGTGGCACTTGAGACAGTACTCGTCCATCATCAGCGCCCTGGCCGGGATGAAGTTGCCGGTGGCGGTCTTGACCAGCGACGGCTGGAAGTACTTCTCCCCCTCCTTCGGCCCCACCTGGTGCCACTTGCGGGGATCCTGCGAGTGCAGGATCACCATCGCGACGGTGAAAAGCGCCACCGTCCCCCCCCAGGCATAGGCCCAGCGCCAGGCGATGGCCGGGCCGGCGAGGCGGTGGAGGACGTAAAGCGCCACGGCCGCGACCGGGGCGAGGACGTGCGTCCAATAGGCGATGAAGTTCCAGGGCTCGCCAAGGTCGCGCTTCATGAGCGCCAGGCCGGCGAGAACGGCGAGCGCGCCGGTGGAGAAGAGGGCGATGCCCAGATGCACCGCCCGGCGGTTGGAGCGCTTGAGGGCGGTGCGCATGTGCAGGAAGCCGAAGAGGAGGAACGGGATGGTCATGGCGAGGCCCAGCCCCAGGTGGAGGAGCACCATCCAGAAGTAAAACACCGTCTGGTAGCCCTGAGCGGTGGCGGACTCGAGGCCCGTGATGGCGGCCATGTAAACTCCCGTGGCTCCGAGGAGGGCCACGGAGACGAAGATGAGGAAGAGCAGCTTCTTGAGCGGCGGCGAGACCGCCGGCACGTACGGGTCGCCCTTGGCGTCGTAAAGGATCTGGGGCTGCCGGGTCTTGAGCATAAAGAGAATTTCAGAGATCGACTCTCAGAGGGCCAGCACAAAAATATCGTTTCACCGGGAAGCTGACATTGTACCTTCCCCCTTGGTTCGGGAATGAACAAAAAACCTTGATGCCTCCGGCCGCAAACACACACCATCTGGAATTGCAAGGACTGTGCCTTAAGTCACAATATTTTCCTGGCCTTTTATAAACTTTGTGAATTCAATAACTTACATTGAGTTGAGAGGCCGCCACCTCAGCTCCAAAGCGGCCCTGGAAGTCGTAAAATTTACGGAATGCACGTTTATTTTATGGGAATTGGCCAGGGTCGCAGGTTGCTGCTTGAAAAGTCCGCAACCTACTTAAGTGGTTATCTGGATTGAACCTCCAAGCTTTGTAGAGGCCTCCCACCGGAATGGCACGGCATTTGAGATATAGAAAAACAGAACCCAAGACCACAACCACACACCAAAACCTTTTCAAGCGCCTGTCTGGGCTTCTCTGGAACAGGGAGGTCCAGACAGGCGGCCCTCCCTCCTCTGACCGATTTGCAACAGCTTCCGACCTCGAAATGCATTTCAAGCCGCGCTCACCGGCTATAATGGTGGCAATGACGACGTTCAGACACCTCATTCTCATCTTGTTCTTCGTCAGCCTGGCGGTGCTGGAGGTGCTGCATGGCGTTTACCGCCTCAACTCCTTGCGCCGCGGGCAACGCGACAAGCTGGTGGAGGAAGTGACTCGCGAGCATGCCGATCTGGCGCGGCGCTTGCGCTCGCTGCTCACCCGGGAGCGGGAGCACGCGGTTTTCCTGGCCCGCTCGCCGCTGGTCCGCGATCTCCTGGCCCGCCCCGAGTCCAAAGTCCAGACGTATCAAGAGCTGTCCTCCCACCTCGCGGCCTATCTGATCTCCTTCCGCGGCGCCGACCGGATTCAAGTCGTCGAGGCCTCGGGGACCGAGCGCTTCCGCTGCGAGCGCATTGGCCAGGGGGTCGGCGTCCTGCCGGAGGAGTTCCTGGAGAAAGCGCCCCTGGGCGAGCTGGCGGCGGAGGCGCGAGCGCAGCGCGGCGGCGAAGTTTCCATCTCCACCTTGATGGTCGATCAGCATCGCGTCGAGGTCTCGGAGGCCGATCGCCAGGTGCTCCACTACACCACCGGCATTCAGGAGTCCGGCAAATTTCTGGGCGCCCTGGTCTTGACCGTCTACGCCGCCCCCCTCTTGAACGAAGTCCGTCGCTTCGCGCCGGTGGCCGGCGTTTCGGCTTTCCTGGTGGATGGCGATGGCAGCTACCTGGCCAGCGCCGATCGCTCCCGCGAGCGCGGCGGCGCGGCGGCCAGCCACCTGGCCAGGGATTATCCAGAGGCGGCCGAGCGGATCCTGGCGTCAGCAAATGAGGATGACGGCCTTTTTCTCCTTCTGGACGACTCCTTGTTCCTGTCGGCGCCGGTGATCGAATCGCCCCGTTGGCGCTTGGCGGCCCGCGTCCCTCCGGAAGCGTTCCAGGCGATCGCGCAGCCCCTCAGCAGCGAGTACTTGTGGGTGATCGGCTCGATGGTGGCGATCACCGCCGTCCTCATCCTGGCCGGGGTGTTCTTCTTCCGCATGAGCGTTCGGGAGCTGAGGCTGCGCGAGCAGGCCCGCCAGAAGGAGATGGAGCGCCAGCTGCAGATCTCCGAGCGCCTGGGCTCCCTCGGCCTCCTTACCGCCGGGGTGGCTCATGAGATCAACAATCCCCTGGAGGGGATCGGCAACTACCTGGCGCTCCTCGAACGCGACCGCCTGACCCCCGAGAAGCGCAAGCGCTACCTCGAGCACGTCCAGTACGGCCTCAACCGCATCCGCGACATCGTCCGCGACCTCTTGACCTTCGCGCGGCCGGGGGCGAGCGAGGGGAGGGCGGACCTGGCGCTGGTGGTGCAGCGCGCCCTCAAGATGGTCGCCTACGCCAAGGAGTTCAAGGAGGTGCAGG
>JACQVS010000256.1 GCA_016209605.1 Planctomycetota bacterium | reverse complement strand
GACCAGAGCCCACGGTCATAAGGGTCCGAGCCATGACGATTATTTGTTGATAGGGCCGACCGTAAATTGTAACGGAGCCGGAATTCCACACCATCTCATCGTTAACGATGCTGCTCCCCTGGACCTCGAACTTGAAAGTCTCGCCGCCCACGCAGGCGGGCGGAGGGCTTTCTGAACGAAGAATAGAGAAGGAAAACAGCACCACAAAAATCGGAAGGAAACCAATCCACGCTGCCTTCATGGCTATCGCTCCCCTTGGCAGGCCACAAATCCACCTCACGAAGAGCCTCGAATCGATGCCCCCCCCCCTGCCAAAAAGGAGACGTTATTTCGAAACTCTTGCACCATTTCCCAGCCGGTGCAGTTATTTTCGCAGATTTAGAAAAATAATATAAATAAGCTTTTGCGACCGCTATGACCCAAGTCACGTTTCTTGATTTTTGTCATAACTCCTGCGGTCGGTTTGAATTGCGATGACATGAAAAAACTGCACATCTGTACGCCTCCTGAAGCGCCTCCTCGCGAACAGCGCGGTTTACCGGGTCGGTCGCGATGCCGCGCCTGGGTGTCAATAGGACGCAGGCATGGAGCGATTCCTCTGATGCCTGCCTGTCCAAGCCAGTACAAGGCCCGATCAAGAATTGCCGCGGGGTCGGTTATTTTTTGAGGGGCGTTCGCGGAAAAGAGGATCGGGGGAGGAGGCGACCTTTTTGCGGGAACGTTTGGAATTTTTTCCTAAAAGAGGACCGTCCCTCAAAATACGTCTTTTTATTGACCTCTTCACACCACTCTGGGATACTTCAAAACCGTGGACTGCAGGATGGACTACCGAGGATTTTAACCAAGGACCCCATGGAAGTCAAAAATCCCCAAGCCGGCGGCGAGTCACCCCTCGCCACCGCATGCAACCTCTCCGAGCTGGTGAACTACCAGAAGGATTCGATCGTCAGCCGGGCCTTGGTCTCCAAGAAGACCGGCACCCTCACCATCTTCGCCTTCGACGAGGGCCAGGGCTTGAGCGAGCACACCGCCCCCTTCGATGCCATGGTCCAGGTGCTCGAGGGGGAGGTGGAGGTGACGATTTCAGGGAAGTCCCATCGGCTCGGCGGCGGTCAGATGATCATCATGCCGGCAAACGAGCCGCACGCGCTGAAGGCGCTGGGGAGGTTCAAGATGTTGCTCACCATGATCCGTTCATAGGGAGAACTCCGCCAGCAGCGCCCGGAACTCCTTGTGATCCTTCAAGGCGCTGAAGTGGGACGAGTCGAGGATGACCTTCGGGTCGCAGTTTCCCTTCTGCAGGACCTGGCGAAGGTGGGCGATGGCCTCATCGGCGCGCCCCGCGTCAGTGCACAGCCGCGCCAGGCCGAGGAGGGCCGTTTCGCTTTGCGGGTCGAGGCTCAGCGCCTGGTTGAAAAGCTCTTCGGCTTTCTTCAAGCTTCGTTTCATGAGCTGGAAGCGCGCCTGGACGCACAGCTCGTTCAACCGAGGATCGGTTTTCGGCGCGGCTCCGCCGGCCTTCACCTGGTTCCTGGCGCCGGCCGCTTCATTGGATCGGGGGGGGGCCGGCGCGGCGGCCTTCTCCCCATCACGGGTGATCAACAGCCGCGCGTGCAGGATCGATTTCTTCCCCTCCTCCGCGGGCTTCGATAGATCCGCTGCCGCGCCTGGACCGGCGGGCGCTTCAGACAGCAGCCCCTCGCCGCTCTCCTTCTCCCAGTCGGGATTGCTCTCGAGGACTTTCAACAGCTCCTCGGAAGTGCAGCGCTCATGCGGTCTCTTGGCGCACAGGGTCTCCATCAGCTTGACGAACCGCCCCGGCAGCTCCGGCCGCAGATCCTTGAGCGGCGGCAGGGGCTCGTAGAGCTGGGCTTTCAGAATCAGCTTGATGCTCTTGGCGGCGATGGGATGGGCTCCGGCCGCGGCGGCGTAAAGCATCAATCCCAGAGCGTAAATGTCGGCGCGGCCGTCGATGGGCTGCCGGAGGATCACCTCCGGCGCCAGGTAGAGGGGCGTGCCGATGATATTTTCTTTGGGATTCTCGACGTTGACGGCCAGGCTGGCGGCTCCGAAGTCGGTGATCTTGATCTCGCCGGCCGCGGTCACCATGATGTTTTCTGGCTTGATGTCGCGGTGGACGATCCGCTCCTTGTGGGCGGCGGCGAGCCCGCGCGCCACCTTCTGGGCGATGCGCGCCAGGCGGGCGAAGGGGAACTTCGGCTGCTTGGCGAGCAGCTCCTTGAAGGTCACCCCTTCCACGTACTCCATGACGATGTAGTCGACGTCGTTTTCGCGCCCGACGTTGAAGATCTGGACGATGTTGGGATGGTTCAGCATGGCGGCGAGGCGGGCTTCCTTGAGGAACTGCTCGCGCAGGCTCTCATCGCCGGCGCCGATGTCCAGGCGCAGCACCTTGATCGCCACCCGGCGCTCCAGGGCCACTTGCTGCGCCTCATAAACCGCCCCCATGCCGCCCCGCCCGATGAGGCGGACGATCCGGCATCCCCCGATGGAGGAGCCGATTTCCGGGAGAGCGGAAGGTGGAGAGGATGTTCCCATAAATTCGTTTCTCTGAGTGCAACTACGGTGCTCAGAGAAATATAACATCCCCACAAAAACTAGCGTTTCTGCGTGAAGTCGAACGTCACTCCCGACTCGATCATCCTGTCGAAGAGCGCCTCCTTCTTGACGAACTCCGCCTCGGGGGCGGCCAGGAAGACGAAGAAGACGCGGTCGTTGCTGAAGTAAATCGCCGTCTTGACGGTCTGCACTTGGTTGTAGTCGACCGGCGTCACCGCCGGGCGCTTGTCCTTTTCAGATTTTTCGGTCTTCTCGGCTTTCTCCTTCGAGCCGGGCTTCGCCGGCTGCCCCCGCCCGCCGACTTCGTGCATTTTCCGCTTGGCGTACTTCCCCTTGAACTTGAACTGGACGACCAGGACGCCGGGATTCCCCTTGTACCCTTCAACCTTGGGCTCCTCCTCTTCCTCCTCGTCGTCGCTCTCGCTTTCGACGATGCGGAAATATTGCCGGACGAAGCTGCGCGCCATGGGGCCGATTTTCTTCTCGTCCATGGTCTCCAGCCAGTTGGCGGTGAGAAAGAGGGAAATGCGGGCTTTCCGATCGGGGGTCTGGACCGCGGTGGCCTCCTGGATGTCGAGGAGGAGGTCCTTCGGCTTGACCTGATCGAAGCCCTGCGGGAACTGGATCGAGATCTCCACCGGCTTTTTGGCGACCCAGAGGTTGCGGCCCTTCCAGTCCCCCATGCTTTCGAGCGGCAGCTTCATGACGAACTGCTTGAACTTCTCCTCCCAGGCATCGAAGGAGGGATAGTGCTTCAAAACCAGGCTCTCGAAGACCTCCGCCTCCTTCTGGATGTTCCCCATGTAGGCCATGAAGTTCTCCGAGTAAGGCGGCATGTCCTTGCAGACGTGGTCGAAGTAGGCGTTCCAGATGGCCTCCCCCTCGCCATTGTGAGCCTTGAGCTCCCGGCCCTTCAAGCACCAGTAAATCACGCCCCAGGCGTTGGAGTAGAAGCCGCCCGGGAAGGGGGGCGGCTGGCGAAGCACGTTGCGGAAGCTGGTGTACATGCCGGTGTCGATGGAGTGCTGCAGCCACTGCAGGCGCTGCTGGGAGATCTGGCACAGCTCGACCTTGTTGCGGGAAACCTTGGCGCCGTCGCCGTAATAGGTCGCCATGCCTTCGATCAGCCAGCGCGGCCCCGATTCCATGTTCTGGATCATGCGGCGTTGCAGCGTGTGGCAGATCTCGTGCGACAGGGTGGTCTCGGTGGCCTCGTTGACCCCGAAGCTGCCGTGGTAGGCGCGCACGGCGTTGTCATGGAAGGCGACGTACCCGCCCATGCCGGGCTCGGCCAGGGTGAAGTCCATGAATTCCTGGTGGTTGCGGAAGATGAAGATCCTCCCTTTCTCGGAAAACAAGCCCGGGTACTTCTTCTCATCGAGGTACTTCTTGTACTCGGAAAAGATGGCATCCACCACGTCCTTGTAGTAGCCGGCCACCTTCTCGGTGGAGTTGCACTTGAGGATGCAGTACCGCGTGGTGATTGGAGCGACGATAGCCCAATCCTTCCCCAGACGCTCCGTTTCAAACTGCTCGTAGCCGCGCAAGGCCCGCTTCTTTTCCCGCTCCTCCTTGACGCGCCTCAGCCTCTCGGCCTCGGCCTTGGAAACCCATTTGCCATCGACCAATTCGTTGCCGAGGGCCTTGTTCCCCTCCTCCTCATCCATCCACTTGCCGTTGACCTTGATGTGGCGGAGCTCCCGGTGCGCCCCCTCGTGATCGGCGTTGAGCTTGAGAGCCTGTTCGAGGCATTGCTTCCTCTTTTCGGGGAGGTTGACATCCTCGAGCACGCACCATTTCGCCAGCTCGACCCAATCATCCGCGCTCTTGCACTTTCTGGCCCGCTCCGCGAACTCCTCCGCCGGCGGTTTGAGCACCTCGACCTTGCCGATCTGGTCGCGCTTGTAGGTCACCGAGCCGCCGGAGCTGAGCTGGATGGAGAGGTCCCCGACTTCGGTCTCCTTCACCACCACCCCGACGACCTGGGCGCCGCTGTCCTTCACGGTCAAGCGGACCCGCTTATTGAGATAGGACTCGGCCAGCAGGGACTGGAGGGACAGGAAGACCACGGAAACGGAGAGGAGCAGTTTCTCCCAGCGCCCTACGGAAGCGAGGGAACGGAGCCGTCTTGTTTTGGAATCCATGGAGCACTCCCACAGATAGCGCACTTCAAGTCTTTATCTAACCTTTTTCACATTATATCCCGTGATGCCGGCTCTTGACACGAACATTCCTGGGGGCAAAATAAGCAGAAGAAGAAGGGTCTATTTCGGGAGACATACCGTTTTGGCTCCGTTCCGGAGCAAAGGAGCATAGTATGTCAGGCCGAAAGTGGACCAGACGCGAGGTGCTGAAAGCCGGCGGCGCGGCTCTCGCCTTCCCCCATTTTATTCCCCGCCGGGCGTTTGGGGTCGGGGGCCCGGCCGGCGCCGACGAGCAGGTGAAGGTGGCGATCATCGGATTGGGAGGCCGGGCGGGCGGAGTCGTCGACGAGTGCCGCGGGCTCCCCGGTCTGAGGATCATCGCCGTCGCCGATTGCTTCGCTCCCCGCGTTGACGCCTTCATCTCCCGGCACGGCAAGGATCAAAGCTGGAAAGGTTACGAAGACTTTCGCAAGATGATCGAGAGGGAAAAACCCGACGGCGTGATGATCGAGACCACCACTCACGCCCGGGCCTGGATCGCGGTCATCGCCATGCAGATGGGCTGTGATGCCTACATCGAGAAGCCGATGTCCCTTTCGATAGCCGAAGGGCGGTACATGGTTCAGGCGGCGCGGAAGTACAACCGGGTCACGCAGGTCGGCACTCAGCAGCGCTCCATACCGATCAACAACTGGGCGAGCGATCTGGTCAAGAACGGAACCCTCGGCAAGGTGCGCGCGGTGATCGCCCCGAATTTCGTCGGCCCGAGCCAGTGGACCGATCAGCCCGAGGCGGCGATGCCCAAGGGCGGAGGCGACCGGTGGTGGGACGTCTGGACCAACCAGGCCGTGCTGCGGCCGTATCATCCCCAGCTGCATTTCGGCTGGCCGAAATGGCGGGATTACGACGGCGGCGGCGAGTGCTTCGGCGTCACCGGTTGGGGCACGCACTCCTACGACCAGGTCAATCGGGCCCTGGGCACCGATGAGACCGGACCGGCGGAGATCCGGCTCGAGGAAGAGGTGAAGGTGTCGAACACGGGCAAGTTCTCCAGGCCCCGCGGCGAGGAGGACACCGGCGCCGACTATCACGCCATGGCGCAGCCGGTGGTCGGCCCCAGGGCGAAAATCACCATGAAGTTCGCCTCCGGCACCGAACTGAAGCTGCACCTCGACGGCGACCGCGGTCCGGGCCTGGGCGCGATCTTCATCGGCGAGAAAGGGAAGATCGAGATCAACCGTAACCAGATCGCCGCCGATCCCAAGGAAATCGTGGCAGGGGCGGAGGCCCCGGGACCGGAGCGCGGCACTCCTCACCACGTGCAAAACTGGCTCGAGTGCATCAAATCCCGCAAGCGCTGCAACGCCGACATCGAGTACGGCCAGCGCTCGACCACGCTATGCTATCTGGTCAACATCGTCCGCGCGGCCGGCAAGGTGGGCGAAATATTGCATTGGGATCCGAAGCTAGAACGATTCACCGATTGCGATGAAGGCAACAAGCTCCTCGACCGCGAGCGCCGCAAAGGCTGGGAGCTGCCCGGACTGACGTGATTGCGCTGAGAGCCAGGCAGCATGAGGTAGACTCCGCCGCGGCGGTGAATTTTTTTACTTTGACTTTGCCGTGGAGACTCCCTACGCTTGACGCACCGTTGCAAATTTTGGCGAGTTCCAGTCAACCATCCAGGTCGATTTCGACCTCGGCGGCGCGCCGCCGGGAGCCTGGAATCTGGAAATCGCTCCCGAGCAAGGCTCGGCCTGCCGCCTGCAAGGCGCCGTCACCATCGAGTAGCCCATGCGCATTCTCGGCATCGAAACCACCTGCGATGAAACCGGCATCGCCGTCGTCGAAGACGGCCGGCGGATCCTCGTCAACCGGGTGCTCTCGCAAGTCCCCTTGCACGAGCGTTTCGGAGGCGTGGTGCCGGAGATCGCCTCGCGCGCCCACGTCGAGGCGATCTCCTGGATCCTCGAGGCGGCCTTGAAGGAAGCGGGGCTCGAGTTTCGCGGCGCGCGGCCGCAGCTCGACGGCATCGCCGTGGCTTACCGCCCCGGCCTGGTGGGCTCGCTCCTCATCGGCGTCACCGCCGCCAAGTGCCTGGCGTGGGCCTGGCGGCTGCCGCTCGTCGGCGTCGACCACATCCACGCCCACATCTACGCCGCCGCCATGGCGGCGAAAAATCCCGAAAGGGACGACTTCCTGATGGAGGAGGAGATTTTCCCGGCGGTCTCGCTCGTCGTCTCCGGGGGCCACACCGCCCTCTACGGCAGTCAAAGCTGGACCGAGCACACCCTGTTCGGCGCCACCACGGATGACGCCGCCGGCGAGGCTTTCGACAAGGTCGCCTCGATCCTCAAGCTCGGCTACCCTGGCGGTCCGGCGATTTCCAAGGCCGCGGAAGAGGGCAATCCCAAGGCCTGCCGTTTCACCCCCGCATTCCTGGAAGCCGGCTCCCTCGACTTCAGCTTTTCGGGGATCAAGACCGCCGTCCTCTACCGCGTCAAGGGCCAAAACGCCTGCCGTGACACGCCGCTGCGGCCGGACATCTCCATCGCCGATGTGGCCGCCTCGTTCGAGGAGACGGTGGTGTCGCTGCTGGTAAAGAAGCTGGCGCGCGCCATGCGCCGCGAGAACGCCGGCACCGCCATCGTCGGCGGCGGCGTGGCGGCGAACCGCCGGCTGCGCCAGCATCTCGACCGCCTCGCCAAAAAGGAAGATTATCGGATCTTCTATCCTCCGCCCTCCCTCTGCACCGACAACGGCGCCATGATCGCCGGCCTGGGCTACTGGCTATTGCAGCGCGGCCGCCGCGATTCTCTGGCCCTGGACGCCGACCCGGTGGCGGCGAGATAGCCGTTGCAATTAATTTGCTTTCTCCCCCCCCGAAAAGTAAAAAATTCTAATGGATCCAAATAGCCAGAAACCCGGCAGGCGGCGGAATTTCCTGCGCTTGCTCATCGCTCTCGGAGTCGCCGGCGGCGCGGCCGGCCTGGTCTGGTACTTCAACCGGCCCAAGCCGGTCGAGGTGGTGCTGAGCGCGGCCTCCTCCGGGCGCGTCGAGGCCACCGTCGCCAACACCCGCGCCGGCACCATCAAGGGCCGGCGGCGCGCCAAGCTCGCTCCCCCACTCGGCGGGCAGATCGCCCGGCTGCCGGTGCGCAAGGGAGACCGCGTCAAGGAGGGGGACCTTCTTCTCGAGCTGTGGAACGAGGACCTGGCCGCGCAGCTCAAGCTGGCCGAGAGCCAGGCGGCGGCCGCGAAGGCCAAGGCCGACGAGGCCTGCCTGCAGGCCGATCAGGCGCGGCGCGAGGCCAAGCGGGCGCGCGAGCTTTCCCAGGGCGGCATCGCCTCGGACGAAAGGGTCGAGCGCGCCACGGCCGATGCGGATGCGAGCGAGGCGGCGTGCAAGGCCGCGCGCGCCGCGGCGGAGGAGAACGAGGCAAGGATTGCCGTCGCCAGGGCCGCCCTCGACAAGTCGTTCCTTCGGGCGCCGTTCCCCGGCGTGGTGGCGGAGCTGAACGCCGAGTTGGGCGAGTATGTCACCCCTTCGCCGCCCGGGATCCCGACGCCGCCGGCCGTCGACCTGATCGAAGACGGCCCCCTTTACGTCACCGCCCCCATTGACGAGGTGGACGCGCCGAAGATCAAGCCCGGCCTGACCGCCCGCGTCACCCTCGATGCCTATCCCGGCCGTTTCTTCAAGGGCCGGGTCTCACGCCTCGATGCCTACGTGCTGGAGGTGGAGAAGCAGGCCCGCACCGTCAACGTCGACGTCGAGCTGGACAATCCCTGCGAGATCCCCGGCCTGGTCGCCGGCTACAGCGCCGACGCGGAGATCCTCCTCGACTCCCGCGACGGGGTTATCCGCATTCCCACCGAGGCGGTGCTGGATGGCAGGAAGGTCCTGGTCTATCGGGAAGGCCGGCTCGAAGAGCGCCTGATCAAGATCGGGATCTCCAACTGGCAGTACACCGAGGCGATTGAAGGCCTCGTGGAAGGCGAGCAGATCGTCACCTCCCTCGACCGCGAGGGAGTGCGGGCCGGTGCCGAGGCCATCCCCGCAGCGGCTCCGGCGGCGAGAAGTTCGAGCGAGCGGCGCTGACATGATCGGCCTCGAGAAGGTGAATCGCATCTTTCAGGTGGGCGATCAAACCGTCCACGCCTTGAGGGATGTGGACCTGCGGATCGAGCCCAGCGAGTATTTGACCATCATGGGCCCCTCGGGCTCGGGAAAGTCCACCTTGCTCCACATCATCGGCCTCCTCGACCGCCCCACTTCGGGCCGCTACCTGCTCGAGGGCCGCGACGTGACCCATCTTACTGACCAGGAGCAGGCGCAGGTGCGGCGCCGGCGCATCGGCTTCGTCTTCCAGTTCTTCCACCTGGTGCCCAGACTCTCGGCGGCTCAGAACATCGAGCTGCCGCTCGTCCTCGCGGGCGTGCCGGCGCGGGAACGCTCGGGGAAGGTGCGGCAGACGGTGCAAGCCTTCGGCCTGGCCGAGCGCAGCGAGCATCGCCCCGGCCAGCTCTCCGGCGGCCAGCGCCAGCGCGTCGCCATCGCCCGGGCCACCATCATGGAGCCGTCGGCCATCCTCGCCGACGAGCCCACCGGCAACCTCGACCGCGCCACCGGCCAGGAGGTGCTCGATCTGCTCGAGAACCTCAACCGGAGGGGCATCGCCCTCCTCGTCGTGACCCACGATCCGGAGATCGGCCGGCGGGCGTCGCGGCACATCCGTTTGGTCGATGGACGCATTGTGGAAGACCGGAGAAACTCTACGTAGCCATCCTGCCGCTTCGCGGCACCAAGAAAAAGTGGAAATTCATGGAGAGGAAATGAACCGCAGAGCACGCAGAGGACGCAGAGAGAAGAAGATTAATTTGTTATTCCTCTTCTCTGCGCTCTCGGCGATCTCTGCGGTTAATTCAATTTCTTAGGTAGTAGAAAATTCCTGGAATTTAGTAGTAATATATGACCTTCTCCGACCTCGTCTCCTTCACCCTCGCAGCGCTGCGCGGCTACAAGCTGCGCTCCGGCTTGACCCTCCTCGCCATGGCGATCGGCGTGGGCGCGGTCATCTTGCTCACGGCGCTGGCGGAGGGGGCGCGCCGCTACGTCGAGGGGGAGTTCTCCTCCCTCGGCAAGAACCTGCTCATCATCCTGCCGGGGCGCTCCGAGACCAAGGGCGGGCCGCCGCCGCTCCTCGGCGAGACGCCTCGCGACCTCACCCTCGACGACGCCCTGTCGCTCAAGCGCATGAGCGCCGTCGCCAAGGTGGCGCCCCTCTCCTTCGGCACCGCTCCGGTGTCGTGGGGATCGCGCGACCGCGAGATCCCCATCCTAGGGACGACCGCGGAGATGCTCGAGGTCCGCCACTTGAAGATGGCGAGCGGCCGCTTCCTTCCCGACACCGATCCCCACCGCGCCTTGCCGGTTTGCGTCATCGGCTCCAAGGTCAAGGACCAGCTCCTCGGCGGCCGCTCTCCACTCGGCGAGTGGATCCGCATCGGCGACCGCCGCTTCCAAGTGATCGGCATGCTGTCCTCGCGCGGCCGCTCGCTCGGGCTCGATGTCGACGACATGGTGGTGATCCCCGTCGCCTCGGCGCTCATGCTCTTCAATTCCCCCTCGCTCTTCCGGGTGATGGTCGAGGCCCGCGCGCACGAGGAGATTCCGGCCGCCAAGAGGCAGATCCTCGAGGAGCTCCGCCATCGCCACGACGGCGAAGATGACATCACCGTCATCACTCAAGACGCGGTGCTCTCCACCTTCAACAAGATTTTCGAGGCGCTGACGCTCTCCGTCGGCGGCATCGCCGCCATCAGCCTGCTGGTCGCCGGCATCCTCATCATGAATGTCCTCCTGGTCTCGGTCACCGAGCGCACCGGTGAGATTGGCATCTTGAAGGCGCTGGGGGCTTCCCAGCGGAAGATCCAGATGCTTTTTTTGACCGAAGCGATCTGCCTCGCTGTGGCCGGGGGATTTCTCGGCCTGGGAGCGGGCGAGGCGGGGGTGTGGGCTCTGCAGACGATCTACCCTTCTTTTCCGGTGACGCCGCCCGCCTGGTCGCCGCCGGCGGCCATGGCCCTGGCTCTGGCGGCCGGGGCTTTCTTCGGGGCGATGCCGGCGAGCCGGGCGGCGCGGCTCGATCCGGTGGCCGCCTTGTCGAGGAGGTGAGAGGTCATGCTCTTCGCGGACTTCCTCCGGCTTTCCCTCGGCGCCCTCTCTTCCCACCGCCTGCGCTCCTCGCTCACGGCCCTGGGCATCGCCGTGGGCATAGCCGCAGTCGTGCTCCTCACCTCGATCGGCGAGGGCATCCATCAGTTCACCCTGAACGAGTTCACGCAGTTCGGGACCCACCTCATCACCGTCACTCCCGGCCTCACCACCACCCACGGCGTCCCCGGCGCCATGCTGGGGACGGTGCGGCCGCTGTCGATGGAAGATGCCAAGAAGCTGCAGGAAATCCCGTCCATCCTCGGCGTCAATCCCAACGTCCAGGGGAACGCCGAGGTCGAAAGCGGCGGCAAGGTCCGGCGCACCACCATTCTCGGCTGCGGGCCCGACTTGAACAAGATCTTCCGGTTCAAGATCGTCGCCGGGCAGCCGCTGCCTCCCGATGATCCAGGCAACGCCCGCCCCTTCGCGCTGCTGGGGGCGACGCTGCGGCGGGAGCTGTTCGGCGACCAGAATCCCCTGGGGCAGCGGATCCGCATCGCCCAGGACCGCTACCGGGTGATCGGCGCCCTGGAGGCGAAGGGGGACTTCCTCGGCTTCGACCTCGACGATGCGGTGTTCATACCGGCCGGGAGAGCGCTCGACATCTTCAACCGCGAAAGCCTCATGGAGATCAACATGCTCTACAATCCGGTCACGCCCATCGACGAGGTGGTCGAGAGCGTCCGCCGGACGATGATCGCCCGGCACGGCCGCGAGGATTTCACCATCATCACCCAACAGAAGATGCTCGAGGTGCTCGGCTCCATCCTCAACATCTTGACCTTCGCCATCGGCGCCCTGGGCGGCATCTCGCTCCTCGTCGGCGGCGTCGGCATCCTCACCATCATGACCATCGCCGTCACCGACCGCACCGGCGAGATCGGCCTGCTCCGGGCTCTAGGCGCCGAGCGCATGAAAATCCTCTGGCTCTTCCTCGGCGAGGCGGCCACCCTGGCGGCGATCGGCGGCCTGGCCGGCCTGGCGCTGGGGATCGGCGCTTGCTATCTCATCTCCACCGCGCTTCCCAACCTGCCGATGCAGCTCTCCTGGACCTACTCGGCCCTGGCCGAGGCGCTGGCCGTCGCCGTTGGCCTCGCCGCCGGTGTCCTCCCCGCCCGCCACGCCGCCCGCCTCGACGTGGTCGACGCGCTGCGCGCGGAGTGAGGCCCGGAAACCAGAGGGGGAAGCGGCGCTGCGGCTTCAGTTCGCCACCTTAGGCCATGAAACTGGTTGAGAAGACAGAGACCTCAAGTTAAAATCATTGAGCCTTGAACACAACTCTGGTCATCCTGACTGGAAATCAGAGTGACTGGATTGAATTAAAGTGAAGAGAAGAGGATTTATGGTTATTGCCAGAAAAAGAGCCTCCCCCAAAGCGAAAAATTTCGATGAAACTGCCCTATTGCCTGGCCTCTTTCCAGAGGAATTTCCTCCAGAGATACTTTTGCCCTTCAAATCCACCTACTCGACTCACCGAGGAGCAATCTATACCGTCGACGCTCTGGAAGCAATGAAGCAGATGCCACAGCGGTGCATTGATCTGCTTATTACCTCGCCACCCTACGCCCTTCATTTTAAAAAGGAATATGGAAATGCTGAAAAGGAGGAATACGTCAACTGGTTCCGCCCCTTCGCTCAAGAAATCCATCGAGTTCTCAAACCGGAAGGCAGCTTCGTATTGAACATTGGAGGCAGCTACAATGCGGGACGACCTACACGATCCCTCTATCACTTTCGAGTGTTGCTGATGCTGTGCGACGAAATTGGATTTCACCTCGCTCAGGAGTGTTTTTGGTATAATCCAGCAAAACTACCCAGCCCCGCAGAGTGGGTGAATGTGCGGAGAATCCGGATAAAAGATTCAGTGGAGTATATCTGGTGGCTATCCAAAATTCCGGAACCCAAGGCGGACAACCGCAAGGTTCTCGAGGATTACAGCCCTGATATGGTTCGGCTTCTTCGAAAAGGTTACCGCGCCAAAGAAAGGCCTAGCGGACACAAGATCACGAATAAATTCAAGGACCGGGGCGGATCGATTCCCTCCAACCTCATCGAGCGAGGAAACAACGAAAGCAATTCAGAATACATACGCCTTTGCGGTGAATACGGATTCAAACCGCACCCTACAAGATTCCCCGCCGCGCTCCCGGAGTTTTATATGAAATTCCTGACAGAACCAGGAGATCTGGTCCTTGATCCTTTCGCCGGGAGTAATACCACTGGAGCAGTCGCCGAGCGCTTTCAGCGACGCTGGCTGGCTTTCGAGATGGAGCCCAGGTACGTGGAATCTTCCAAATTACGATTTGGGCTAGTCCCAGATGCTAAAAAACTCTGACGATCTGCTGTCCCTGGCAATCGCGATATACGCGCCAGAAAAACCTCCCCGAGATTTTTGCAGGCTGGCCGCGTTGAAAGACGTGAAGTCTGGGATATCCCTTGAAAATGCGGCCAGGGAATGGGGATTAAATTCCAGGATTTTGAAGGGTCTGCTTAAACATCCTGATCCTCTCGGGATATCGAGGATCAAATCGTCAGGCATCTTCTTGACCATCCCCAACCTGCTCCCCTTCGCGGTGCTCTGGATGGGTTTATTTCAGAGATCAAATTGGCTGAGTGGCGGGTTCTTTCCGCTCGAAGAGCGGATAAGCTTTTACGGGAAAAGCTCTTTGAAAGAGTCTTCGCGGTCAGGGTTCGTGCGTTTGCCAGCAATTATCGGCGGGCGGAAGTGGATATGCATTTTTCAATTTCTAAGGATCTCACCAGACTTGAAGATTTTCTCAAGATCCTGCAACATCACGGGCTTCAGGGATTGACCGTACGCCTGGAACGTGGAGAAGTTTAGACCCTTGCATCAATATTCTACGCAGGCTGCAGAGAAGTCTTGGTGTCCCAAGATCGCTCTCTAATTCGCTTTGCGTCTTACCTTGGCCCTTGCGGTCCTCGCGCTTCTGCGCTCGGCCTCCAAGCGGGCCTCGGAGCGACCACTTCGTGGTGCCGGCTCCTCCGGCCATTCGCTCCTGCGCAACTGCTCGGAGCTCACCTTGGCGTCTCGGCGGTTCAATCCTCTTCATCTTTTTCTTATTTGGCCTCGACATTTGGTTGCGGCCTTGGCTGCCTTAGAAATTTCCATTCCTCATCGGGAGCTCGATAACGTGCCAGGATTTTCAGCGAATTCGACGAATCAGCCATGAAAAGGAGAAAATCATGAACGGAGCGAACACAACCTCACGCCGGAGCTTCTTAAAGGCCCTAGCCACTTCCATGGGAGCCGCCACCATCGCCGGGGTGGCGCCGGCAAGCGTCCTGGGAGCCAACGAGCGCATCCATTTCGGCCACATCGGCGTCGGCGGCATGGGCACCGGCCACTTGAACGGCATGGTGAAGCGGAGCGAGGCCGACAAGGTCAAGTCCGTGGCCGTTTGCGACGTCTACCAGCGCCGCCTCACCCGCGCCAAGGGAATCTGCGGCGGCGACGGCTACCTCGATTACCGGAAGCTGCTCGAGCGGATGGACATCGACGCCGTGCTCATCGCCTCGCCGGACCATTGGCACTCGAAGATCGCTATCGACGCCATGGACGCGGGCAAGCACGTCTACGTCGAAAAGCCCATGACTCACACCGTCGAGCAGGCCCTCGAGCTGCGCAACGCCGTCAGGAAATACAAGAAGGTGCTGCAGGTTGGACCCCAGGGGACCGGGAACGACGCCTACTGGCAGGCCCGCGAGGCCATCCAGGCCGGCCGGATCGGCAAGGTCACCTGGGCGCAGGGGAGCTACAACCGCAACGCCCGCGTCTGCCTCTTCAACGAGCACCAGAAGATCGACCCCACCGCCGGCCCGGACAAGTCCGGCGAGGACTTCATCGACTGGGACATGTGGCTCGGCCACCAGTGGGGTCTGGCGCCCAGGATCCCCTGGACCCCCGAGCACTTCT
>JACQVS010000246.1 GCA_016209605.1 Planctomycetota bacterium | reverse complement strand
TTATTATAGAATCATAACTTGTGGAACCGATGAAATTTTTATATCAGCCGGAACAAACTTTGCTTTAACCTCTTCAATACGGCCGCAAGCTGGTTGAATGGCGGCCGATTTTACGATTAAACCCTTGGTTTTTTTAGGCTTGAGAAAATAGCAGAGCATCCAACCATGAACTCCAATGTCAAAGCTTTGGTCATTGCGCTGGTCACCAGCATCTTCCTCGTCTTCATCGCCATCGTGGTGGTCCTCAAGTTCTCCGGAACCCACCCCGTTCCGGAACCGACCGACGAGGGGATCGAAGTGGTCAAGGTCGAAACGCCGGTGGTGGCCAAAAAGACCGAGGAGCAAAAGCCCAAGCTGAAAGAGATGACGGCGCTGCCGCCCGCCAAGGCCGAGACCCTCAAGGTGCGGGTGGTGGAGGAGGGCTCAAAGCGCTTGATCGCCAGCGCCTCGATCCTGGTGCAAAAAGCCACGGACGGCGATCGGATGGGCGAGGTCGTCTATCCGGGCCCGAAGACCCGGGCCTCGCGGGCGAGCGGCGGGGAGTTCACGGTGGAGCTGGTGCCGGGGAGCTATCAGGTGATCGCCCGCGCCCCGCGCTACAAGTCGAAGCTCGAGAGGATCACCATCCAGAAGGGCGTCGGCGAGTCGATCGAACTGGCCCTGAGCCAGGGCCGGTCCATTTCCGGCAAGGTCCTCACCAAGGAGAGCCAGCCGATCGGCGGCGCGAAGGTGTATGCTTACAAGGAGCTGGGCGGCCCGGATGACGATGTCATCGAAAAGTTGATACGCATGATTGAAATCCAGCAGATGACCCGAGAGACGCCGGTGTCGGCGATTTCGGCCCCCGATGGCACGTACCAGCTCGACGGCCTTGAGGAACTTTACTACAACGTCACCGCCCTGGCAGAGGGCTACTCGCCGCGCAGCCGCGAGCACATCCACCCGACTGCCGAGGGGATCAACATCATCCTCCCCGAGGGGAGCAAGTTCCCGGGGCTGGTTCAGGATGCCGGCGGCGCCCCGGTCGCCGAGGCCCAGGTGAGCGTCTACCCGCACACCGACTCGAGCGACATCTTCAAGGTCATCGAAATCAAGTCGCGCCCGGCCCTCGAGACGGTGAAGACCGACAGGTCGGGGCAATTCACCATCCAGACTCTGGGCTCGGGCCTCTACAGCTTCATCATCAACGCCAGCGGCTTCCAGCAGGGCCGCTTCACCAAGATCCGCATCCGCGAGGGCGAGAATCCCGCTCAGACCTTCACCTTGAAGCCCGGCCAGCTCCTGGCGGGCGAGGTGGTCGGGCCGGAGGGGGAGACGGTCGCCGGCGCCAGGGTGCGGCCCATGCGCAGCGGCGAGGCCGGCCGCAACGAGACCCCGATCAACATCACCTTTGACGACGGCAGCGTCGAGACCGACCAGAACGGCCGCTTCGAGTTCAACACCCTCGAGCCCGGCAAGTACACCTTGATCGCCTCGCACAACGACTACGCCGCCAGCCAGGTGAAGGACGTCGAGATGGGAAACACTTCCCTGAAGATCGCCTTGACGCGCGGCGGCGGCATCGCCGGCAAGGTCATCGAGGAGGGGACGCGGAAGCCGATCGCCGGCGCGCGGGTGAGCGTCACCGACATGCTGGATCTCAAGAAGGAGGCGGTCACCGACGGCGAGGGGAGCTTCCTGGTGAGCGGCCTCAGCAACCAGCAGCGCGGCAAGAAGTTCGTGCAGGTGAACGCCGATGGCTACGCGCGCATCTCCAACGCCTCGGTTTACGTCGAGGAGAGCAAGATCACCTCCGACCAGGTCTTCGAGCTCAAGCGCACCGCCAGCGTCGCCGGCAAGGTGGTGAACTCGGCCGGCAGCCCCGTGGCCCGGGCCCGCGTCATGGCCAAGCGCAAGGGGGCCAACACCCCGGTCCCCATCACCGTCGGCAACGCCATCACCGACGAGAACGGCGGCTACTCCATCCAGTACCTGGAAGCGGGCGATGAGACCTTCCTGAGCGTCGGCAGCTCGGAGTATCTCGAGGCCCAGAGCTCGACCTTCACCATCTCGCCGGGCGAGCACATCGATGCGGAGCCCATCGTCATGGTGCTGGGCGGCGCGATCGTCGGCGTGGTGGTCAGTCCCGAGGGCCGCGGCGTCGCCGAGGCGGTCGTCTCCCTGCGCGCCGAGGGCGAGACCAGCTTCGACGCCACCAAGAGCGCCACCACCGACAGCCGCGGCAAGTTCACCTTGAAGGGGCTCGCCGCCGGCAGCTTCGACCTGCAGGCGAAGAGCAGCCAGTACCTGGAGGCCGTCGCCGCCGGCGTTCAGGTCCAGGAAGGGATCCCCACTCAGGATGTCAAGATCCAGCTCGTGCGCGGCCAGAAAATCGCGGGCGTGGTTCTGGATGAAGAGGGGAAGCCGATCGCCGGGGCGACCATCCTGGCGCGCGAGACGGCGCAGGGCTTGAAAGAGCACCGCGCCGAATCCGATGCCCAGGGCCAGTTCGCCCTCAGCTCCCTGGCCGGCAAGGAAGCGGTGGAGATCGAGGCCAGCCACCCGGACTACAGCTCGTACAGCAGCGCCGCGGTGGTGCCCGGCACGGAGAACCTGGAGGTGCGCCTCGGCCGCCTGGGCGGGGTGCGAGGCCTGGTCGTCGACGAGGGCGGCAAGCCGGTGATGGCCTACGCCGTGCAGCCGACCCTGCAGACCTCCTCCGAGTCGACTTCCTCCAGGTCGCAGCTCCCCCCCAAGCAGGTCGCCACCGCCGATGGGACCTTCGAGTACAAGGGCATTCCCGCGGGCACTTACACGGTTTACGTCCGCTCCCCCAGCTATTCAGCCCACGCCTACCGCGAGGTGGCGATCCGGAACGGCGAGACCGTCGACCTCGGCAAGGCGGTCCTGCAGGAAGGAGGCGTGGTCGATGGCTTCGTCGTTGACGCCATGACCAACAAGCCCATTGCCGGAGCCCAGGTCAAGGTGGTGGGCGGCGTCTCCAAGTTCAGCACCGGCAGTGCAGGGGGCGGCCAGGCCAAGTCCATGGTCACCACCGATCCGCGCGGCTTCTTCGAGTTCCGCAACCTGCGCGGCGGGCTCATCACGATCACCGCCAGCCATCCGGATTACGTCCAGAAGCGCGTCGGCGACCTCGATGCCAACGACGCCTCCAGGTCCCGCAACCTGCAAATCGCCATGGAAGTGGGCGGGGAGATCTTCGGCACCGTGGTCGATGCCAGCGGCAACGCCAAGGGCGGCATGAACGTCTTCCTCACCGGCGCTGCCGAACTCGATGGCCGCAGCGAGCTCAACCAGCGGACCGCCTCGGACAACCAGGGGAAGTTCCACTTCACCGGCTTGACGCCGGGGACTTATCGAGTGACGGCGCATCAGTTCGGCAAGGAAAACAACCCCTCGGTGGAGTTCCCCCTGGCGGCTCGCGCCAAGCAGGAGGTGGAGCTGGTGGTGGAATAAAAACTAGTGACAGTCACTAGTTGTACTAGATTTATAAAATATAAACTATAAAATATATTCTTCTCCAATTCCCAAAATTTTTCAGGAATTCCTCAAGTCTTTTCCCTCCTCCGGCCGATATTTTTGATGTCAACGAGAGCTCCGGGCTCGGCCCGGCACGCACCGTGACGGCGCCTCCGTGAGAAGATTGAGGTCAAGTTAATACGGCTAAAACCATAGAGGGGAACCATGGAAATTCGAGGAACGGGAAATGTCGGGGGATCGGAGCCGATCCGGCCCCATCCCTTGAACTCCAACCGCTTCAAAATTCCCGAGGAGACGAAGCTCGACCGCGTCGACCGGGTGGAAATCAGCGACCTGGCTCGCTTCAAAGCCCTGCTCAAGGAAGTCCCGGAGGTGCGGCTGGACCGGATCGAGGAAATCCGCGCCCAGATCGATGCCGGGATTTACGAAACCCCCGACCGGATCGCCATAACCGTCGATAAAATCCTTGAAGAATTGGGAGATGCTTAGTGCTCGCTTTCTTAATTCCAAATAAGGTTATAGCGGATCTTTTGCCTCCCTGCGGCGTTGCTCGGCCTCAGCGATACTCCGTCCCGTATCGCTTCTGGCCTCGCGCCTTGCAGGTAGTCAAAATCTCTCGCTCTAACCTTACTCTCATTTGCGAAAGCGAGCACTTAGTATC
>JACQVS010000260.1 GCA_016209605.1 Planctomycetota bacterium | reverse complement strand
TCTTCCGCGCCGGCAACGACGGCCACGCCGCCTGGATCACCAGCAACTGGAGCGACGGCCCCGATAGCTTCACCAAGAAATGGGAGGAGTGGAACCAGGCCGGCCTGCGCATGATCGACCTCGAGACCTGGGAGGAGGGCGGCGCGCGCATCTGGTGCGGCATCTTCCGCGCGGGGAGCTGGGCCCACGCCGCCTGGATCGGCGTCGACTGGGAGAACTTCACCGCCATGTGGAACCAGCAGGCGCGGAACGGCATGCGCCTCTTCGACCTCGAGGTCTACCCCAGCCCCTGCGGCAACGACTGCATGAATCAGGTGGTGATGCCGGGCGATGCCTGCGAGACCGATCCGCCGGGAAACTGCGTTTACAATTACTGGCTGCCCGGTGGCGCCGATCACTGCGAGGCCGAGCCGGGGAACTGCACCGGCTCGAGCATCGGCCAGGGCGTCTGGTACCGCCAGCCCATCGACATCTTCGAGAACAACCAGCGCTTCGCGCGCCTGTCGGCCCTGTACGTCGAGGAACAGATCTTCAGCCTGCCTTTTTCGAAGGATGAGGGGGAGATGGGTCATAACGGCTGGCTCTACAGCCCCGGCAGCTGGCACCACGCCATCGACTACTGGAAGAAAGGGGGCGGCACTTTCAAGGTGCGGGCGGCGGCGCCGGGCCGGGTCATCTGGATCGGCTGGGACAGGTGGTCGGGCAACACGGTGGTCATGAGCCACGATGCGGGCGGCGTCAAGGACAAGTACCGCACCATTTACATGCACCTCCGCAACGGCCCCGACAACGATTGCAGCCAGGCCTGGAACCAGACCGTGTCCTGGCTGTCGACGTGGGAGGATCTAACCGTCTACAACAACTACAAGAGCTACTTGAACGACTCCGGCTGCAAGCAAAATTCGGCGCAGCGGAATCTCGACGAAGCCCGCTGGGGGAATGACGCCCAGACCATCAACGCCGGCCTCCTCGGCCAGGACGTCCAGGCGGGGACCGCCCTCGGCTACGCCGGCGACACCGGCCCGGGGGGCTGCGGCTGCTCGACGGGCGGGAAGGGCCCCAACACTCACCTGCACGTCTTCTTCGCCCATCGCGATCCTGAAAACAACCTCTGGTACTTCTTCGATCCCTACGGCGTTTACGGCATCCCGTCGTGCTACCCCGCCGGCCAGACCGACTTCCCCGGCGCCTGCACGCGCTACCCGGTGGCGTGGAGGGGCGGCCGGCCGCAGTATCCGGAGGATCTCCCGCCCCTCAAGATCCTCTTCCGGCTCGGCGACTCAAGTGGCGACGGCGAGTTTGACATCACGGACTGCATATCGACCTTGCAGTGCCTCTTCCTGGGGCTCAACTGCTCTCGCTGTCCCGTCGCGGCCGATGTCGACAACAACGGCGAAGTGGACCTCACCGACGCCATCAACTCCCTCTACTGCCTCTTCCGCGGCACCGATTGCTTCGGCTTGAACGACCGCCGCTGCGATTACGACCGCAACGAGGACGACCGCCTCGGCTGCAACGACGCGGCGCCGTGCTTGATCCGTTAGTTCAGCGGCCCGGCGCAGGTCGACTCGTCGCAGCCGACGGCGATCTCCGCGAAGCCGCAGCTCGGGAAGGGGGCCGGCGGCGGCGGGGCGCCCAGGAACTTCCACTGCAGGGTGTAAATCGGATCGGCGATGTTGACCTCGGATCCGCCGTTGGCGTTGGCGGCTTCCAGGCACTGGATGGCGCTCTTGCCGAGGAAGAGGTAGCCCAGGGTCACGAGGGCATCGCTCATGTCGACCTCGCCGTCGCCGTTCGAGTCGCCGCGGATGAAAAGCGGCGCGCCCGCCGGGGGCAGGAAGACCAGCCCCGGCAGCGTCGCCGGATGCGCCTCGAAGCCCTTGACCACGAAGATCACCGCCACCGGCGGCCCCCCCAGGGTCTCCGAGTAACGCACGGGGTAGGCGCCGCCGGGCTGGGCTCCCTCGCCGGGCGAATAGAGCAGGTGCGCCAGCGCATGAGCTTGATCGGGCGGCGGCGGCAAGGTGTCGGCGGGATTGGTTTCATCGATCACCACCCCCATGGTGATGCCCTCCTTGTAGAGGTTGAGGCTCAGGAAGGTCGGCCCGGCGCCGCCGTTGAGCTGGGCGGTGGCGGTGTCCGTGAGATCGACCTTCTCGGGCACGAGAAACGCGGGATCGGACTGCACCCCGAACGACCAGCCTTGAATGGCCTCGGCGTTGCGGGCGAGGCAGGTGATGCGCCCGGGCGGGGGCTCCTCCGGCGGCGCCTGGTTGGCCCCCGCCGGCGGCAGGTCATTGAAGCTGTTCGAGAAGAAGAGCAGGTTCTCCGGCGGCTGGCCGCCGATGAGCACGCTGCAGAAGGCCGGCGCGCTGAGCTGGCCATTGACCCAGCCGGAGACGCTGTAGGTGTAAAGGGTTCCGGGAGTCAAACCGGGGTCCTTGTAGGCGGTCTCGTCTCCGGGTAAGGTGGCCAGGACCTCGTTGTTGGAGCGCCCGATGAGGATCTTTTCGTAGACGCCGCCGTTCTCCCACGAGAGCACCGCCGTGGTCCCCTCCGCCAAACAGTTCAAGTTCCTCACGGGGGGCACGAAGCCTCCTCCCGTGTCCACGGTGCAGCTCACGGAGGGGCTGGCCTGCCCATCGGCGCCGAGGCCGAAGAGCGTGTAGAGGTGCGCCCCGAGCGGCAGCCCGAAGTCGCGATAGGCCATGGCGTCCCCCGGCAGCTTGGCGATCACGGCGCCATCGCGGCTCAACACCAACCCGGCATAGCGCACCGGATTGACCCAGGTGAGGAGCACCACCGGAAACGGCGCCCCGGCGGGTCCGAGGATGCGGTCGTCGATCTGGCAGGCGAAGTCCTGCGGCGGCGGCAGCGTCGAGGGGTTGCCGATCTCGCAAACCGCCGGATCGCTCTTCAGGGCCCCCACCACGCCGCGCACCTCATAGAGATAATGAGCCTGAAACACCGGCGGGTGGTCGATGAAGCTCTCTTCCGTGCCCGCCAGGCGGGCGATGGGCATGCCGTTCCGGAAGATCAAGATCTCGTCGTAAATCACCGGATTCTTCCAGAGAAGAGAAACGGAAAAATCGGGCAGGATGTTGCCGTTGGGATCGGGAGGCAGGCCGCCCTGCTGGCCATCCCCTGGCAAGGCCACGGCGCAGACGAGGTCTTGCGGCGCCGGCGGGCCGCCGCCTTCACAGCAGGGGACGGAGACCGTGCACTCCCCCACGAAAATTCCATCCAGGGGGACGTTGGGATCGGGCTCGCCGATCACCCCGATGACCTTGTAATGGTGCTCGCCGCGGCCGGGGACGTCGGTGAAGGCGCAGTCGAGGGTCTTGCCGATGAGCTCGCCGTTCCGGAAGACCGCGAAGAAGCTGAAGGCCACTCGAGGGAGCGGCACCGAGCACCAGTCGATCACCACGTACGGTTGCTTGACGTCCCTCACCGCATACACCGTGCACGTGAAGCCGCTCGGCCCGCCCTCGACGCTCACCGAGCAGGCGCCGACGAGCAGCGCGCGGTCCGGGAAGATGTCGGCGTAGACCACGTAGCGATTGAGGCCGGGGAGCGGCGACTCATCGACATACTCGGTGCTCAGATCCGCGAGGCTGGCGATCAGCTCATCGTTCCGGAGGACGCGCAGGCCGGTGACCAGCGAGTTGAGGACCACCGGATCCCAGGTGAGGCGCACCGCCCGCGCCCCCGCGAGCTGCTCGCACTTCAGGTTGAAGGGGCTGACGTCGCCGACCGCCACCTCGCAGGAGCCCAGGGTGCTGATTTCGAAAAACCGCCGCTCCTGGATCTCGTAAAAATGCTGGCCGTCGGGGACGTCCTGGTCGACGAAAGACAGGGCGCTGAGATCGGTGGCGGCGAGGTCCACCCCATCGCGCACCACAAAAATCGGCAGGGTCCAGTTGGCGGCGGAGCTCCAGGACAGGATGACGTCGTGCCCGGAGACCTCGCACTTCAAATCCACCGCCGGAACGGGATGGGTCGCCAGCGCGCGCGGCGGGCCGAAACTCAGGCCCAGGATCAAACTGGTGACGGCAAAAGGCCAAAATCCGTATCGGTACATGAGTCTCGTCCTGAAAAAATTCAACACGCTTTCCCAGCGGTAATCAAAGCAAATGCCGGGCCGCCGGATCCATGCCGCCGGAAGTCTCTCATTGGCCGGAACTTGGAGGAGCGGAGAAATCCGGCAAGGGGGAAATGAAAACCCCGCTTTACAAATTTTTTCGCGCCCTTTGACAGCCGCTGTCAATCCAACCAGCTCTTATCAAACCAGCTCGGCCCATCAAACCAATTCGGCCATCGGCTGGTAGTTGTCAACCAGATGCTGCGGCCGGCCGGTGAGGTCCTTCACGATCTCCACGTTGGGATCGATCCCCAGGTTGTGGTAGAGGGTGGCGAAGACCTCGCCGAAGGCGACCGGGCGCTCCCTGGCCTCGGCGGCATGGCGGTCGGTGGCGCCGATCACCTGGCCGGTCCGCATGCCCCCGCAGGCGAGCAGCGCGCAGGAGACCTGCGGCCAGTGGTCGCGGCCGGCATCCTTGTTGATCTGCGGCGTGCGGCCGAACTCCCCCCACACCACCACGGAGACATCCTTGTCGAGCCCGCGCATGTGCAGGTCCTCGACCAGGGCAGTGAGGGCTTGATCGAGCATCGGCATGTCCTCGCGGCCCTGGCCGAAGTTGTTGCCGTGCCAGTCCCAGCGGCTGAAGGCCAGGGTGACGCAGCGCGCCCCCGCCTCGACCAGCCGGCGCGCCAGCAGGAACTGGTCGAGGGTGCGCGGGCCGCCGTCATCGCGGTTCTTGTTGACGCCATAGCCGTATCGGTCGCGCACCTTGACCGGCTCGCGGTTCAAGTCCATGGCCTCGGCGAGCCGGCTCGAGGTCAAGATGCCGAAAGCTTGCTGGTAGAAGCGGTCGACCCCCTCGAGGACGCCGTTATGGTCGGCATCGCGGCGGAATCGGTCGAGGGCGGCGAAGAGAGCCTTGCGGTCGCGCAGGCGGTCGAGGGTGATGCCGTTCAGCACCATGTCGGCCTTCCCCTCGGCGGAAGGCTTGAACGGCGCGTGCGCCGGCCCCAGGAAGCCCGGGCCCCCCGGATCGGCCCAAGGCATGTGACCCATGGGCGGGGCGAGGCCGATGAAGGGCGGCACGAAGGAATTGACCGGGCCCTGGAGCTTGGAAAGCACCGAGCCCATGGAGGGCCAGCCGCCCTGAGGCTGAGCGCGGTGGCTGCGGCCGGTCAGGCACTGAAACGAGTAGTGGTCGCCGGTCGCCCCGACGATGGTCCGGATGATCACGAACTTGTCCATCATCCGGGCCAGGCGCGGAAAATGTTCGCAGACCTCGATGCCGGGGACGCTGGTCTTGATGGGATTGAACTCGCCGCGGATCTCTTTTGGCGCTTCGGGCTTGAGGTCGAACATGTCCTGATGGGGCGGGCCGCCGGGCAAGAAGACCATGATGACGGCCTTGTGGGAGTTGCGAAGGCCGGCTTTCTCCTCGGCGCGGAGGATCTCCGGCAGGGAGAGCCCGCCCAAGGCCAGACCGCCGACCTTGAGAAACGTCCGCCGCGACAGGCCATCGCAAAAGTTTCCGCCCCGTTCACCGAAAATGGTCAGCATACCGTTTCCCTCCTGGCTTTAACCATCCGTAAGCCCAATGAAAATTTACCGTTATCATAGCTTGCAAATTCCCTTGCCGTCAATCAAAATTTCTGTTAAGACACCCCAAGGATTCCAGCCAGCCGCCGTCATCGGGATGAGAAGTGCGTCGCGAGGCCAAAGGCCTCGGTTCCATTCAACCCCAACGCCCTGCGCAGGAGGCAGATCATGAAGCGCGTCCACAATTATCTCATCGTGGCCCTCGGCCTTTTACAGGTCCTTTTCTGGAGCGGCTGCCGCTCGCCGGAGCCCGCCCAGCCGTCAGCGCCGCTTCCTCCGGAGCCGGCCGCGTCGGGGGAGGGAGAATTTCGCATCACCGGCCCTTACGACCACAAGAACCTGGCGGTTTACTTCCTCCATTCCGCCACGCCGGACAACCGCGAGTTTATCACCCTCAACGAGGGGCTCAAGGACGGCGCGGTGGCGGTTTCGGAAAAGGAGTCGGCCGAGGTCGGCGAGCTCTTGATCGAGAACAGCTCCGATCTTCCCCTCTTCCTGCAGGAGGGGGACCGCCTGAGAGGCGGCAAGCAGGACCGCACCCTCCTCACCAGCCTGGTGGTTCCGCCGAAGAGCGGCAAGATGACCATTCCCACCATGTGCATTGAAAGAGATCGTTGGTCCAGCGGACCAACTCTAGCGCTCATGGATGTTGCCACCGAAGCGATAGCCCCCAAAGAGGTGCGCCTGGCCGCCAAGGTCGCCGGCAGCCAGGGGCAGGTCTGGCAAGAGATTGTAACGGTAGGAGGGGCTGCTGGCGCCTACTCTCGTATCGAGCTCTCCACCTCGAGCTTGAATGAAATACTTGATAATCCCAAGGTGAAGGAGGCCTGCCAGGACTATCTCAGGGAGCTCCAGGAGATCGCCGGCACCCAATCCTCCGCCGTCGGGGTCGCCTTCGCCTTGAACGGCAGGATCGAGGAGGTCGATCTCTACCACGGGCACACCCTGCTCGAAAAGCTT
Organism: Planctomycetota bacterium; assembly: GCA_016209605.1. GTDB lineage: Bacteria > Planctomycetota > UBA8108 > UBA8108 > JACQVS01 > JACQVS01. The sequence continues at coordinate 16,979 of JACQVS010000260.1, read as the reverse complement.
TACCCGGCGCTGCTCGAGTCCTACGCCTTTCAAGCGGCCACGTCGGGCGACCCATCCTGTGACACGCCGGCTCCGCCCGCGGCCGAGATCGCCAAATTCATGAAAGAAGGGAAGGAGCGGTCCCGGCGGGCGCAGCAGGTCGATGAGCGGAACGAGCTGGTGATCCAGGAGCTGGAAAACCAGGCCCGGTGCATCACCAAGTATCAAGGCGTGACGGTCCACCAGCAGTGGCTGAGCAAGGAGCCGAGCCACCCGGACTCCCCCGAAGGCCGGAAGTGAGAGTTCAACCGCTGCAAGTTGATGGCCGATGGCGGATGGCGTGAATGGCGATCAGGTTCGACCCCTCCCATTCCAGGGGGATCAGCTGGGTCTCGTGGCTGAAGCCGCGCGCCGCGAGCAGCTCGAAGAAGGGGCCGGTGATCTTGTGGCGACGCGGCTCGGAGAACAGGGCCAGGCCGCCGCGCGAGAGGTAACGCAGGAGGAGGGTTACCAGCGGCGCGAAGTTGCGCCGCTCGTAAATCACGTCGGACCCGAGGATGATATCGTAGCGGCGCGGGAGATGCGGCAGGCGCCAGTCGACGCGGCGGAAGCGGATGCCCCGGCAGCCGTTTTGCCGGGCGTTGTGGCGAGCGAAGGCCAGCGCCTCCTCCTCGTAATCGGTGGCGATGACGCGCGCGCCGCTCAGCGCCGCGATGAGACTGGCGAGCCCCAGGCCGCAGCCGAGCTCGAGCACCCGCTTGCCCCTCAGCCCCACCCGCCCGTCCAGGTGCTCGGCCAGGGCGACCGCCGAGGGCCACAGCTCGGCCCAGTAAGGCAGGCGCTCGTCCTCGGCGAAGGAGGCGGGATCGATCCCTGCGAGCAGCTCCTCGAAATCGGCGATGCGGGTCATGACCACGCGGCGCCCGCCGAACTCCAAGACGGTCTCCTTGGTGGGATAGCGGTGGAGGCAGTCCGGTACCGCCGCCCCACTTCCCGCCCCTTTGAATCTGGCTTGGACCTGGCGCATGGATCCTCCCGAAGAACAAACGACCCCAGGCTCTATTTTTGAGCAGTCGGGCTGGCGTTGGCAAGGATTTCTTGGCGATTCCATTAGGCTGGGATCGGCAGAATATCACCGTGCCTGGTTGTAGCAGCAAATTAATTTTTCTTTCCGAAGTGCTTGTGAATGAAATCAATGAACCACGGCAGCGAGCAAGAAATTTGATTTTTTTCTTCAATGGAATCCGATGTTTGCGAGATGAGGATTCTTAGATGCGCATTGATAAGGTCGGCCGTCTTGTTCAACCTGCTGAGGTCAGCGGATTTGGGTTGACCAGTCAATTTGATTTCAAAGGCCCACTGTGTCCTCCCCAGGTCCAGAAGCAGATCGAGTTCATATTGGTCACTGGTTCGCAAGAAATAGGGCTCGACGCTCTTTCCAGCCTGTTGGAATGCCCCCAGAACCTGTTCGATCACATACCCCTCCCAGCTGGCGCCAACCCAGGATTGAGCCAGGAGATCATCAAAACCATCCACTCGCAGAATCGAATGAAGCAATCCGGAATCGCGCCAATAAACTTTGGGGCTTTTGACGAGGCGTTTCGATAAATTGGCGTAATAGGGCGCCAGCCGCCGGATCAGAAAAGCTCCTTCCAGATAATCCAGATAGCTGTTGACCGTGGGGTAAGTCAATCCCAAGCTCTGGGCTATCTGAGAGGCGTTCCAGAGCTGGCCATGAACGCCTGCCAGCATTTTCAACAACCGTTGCGTTACCTGAGGCTTGGCAGGCAGTCCCCAATTTGGCAAATCCCTTTGCGTTAGAAGGCTTATGTAATCCTGCTGCCATTGAGGATACTGCTTCGCATTCAAAATACCGCCATCGGGAAAGCCGCCGAACAACCAAAGCTTATTTTGAGATCCTGGCGGCAGCTCGGTAAGCAAAAATGGGGTCAATTCAACCAAGGTCAGCCTTCCTGCCAAGGATTCGGAAACCTGTTTCATCAGAGCAGGCGAAACAGATCCGAGGAGCAGGAATCGCCCCATTTGATTACGCCTAGAATCAATGGCGGCGCGCAGCCGCGTGAAAATCTCAGGCCATGCTTGCGCTTCATCCAACAGGACCATCTCTTGGCCATGACTTAACGATTCCCATTGCAAATCCAATCGCACCCGATCCGCATCTTGCTCGAGGTCAAAATAGGCCCCTTTCAGGGAGCGGGCGAGGGTGGTCTTGCCTGACTGGCGAGGCCCGATCAAAGCCACTGCTGGAAAATTTCGCAGCCTTTCCTTGAGGACTTGAACAATTCCACGCGCCAGCATTTTTGCATTATATAAATTAATTTATAATTTGCAAGAAGAGCGTTGTTCCTCAGGGTGGTGCCGTCGCTTTTCCCATAATAAATGGCCCCGCAATCACTTGCGAGGCCTTCGGGGTGGTTGCCGGACTAGGATTTGAACCTAGACTAGGAGATCCAGAGTCTCCCGTCCTACCGATTAGACGATCCGGCAGCAGAGGGCCGGCAGCATTGGGCCGGCGGCAGGGAGATCGAATTCCCGGCCGCTCTGGCGGCGGCCGGACTCCTTATTATTTCGGTTATCCGCCCACTTGCAACTTGAATTTTTCGCTCAACCGAGCAGCTTTCGCACTTCCTTGAGGCGCCGGAGGCACGCCTCCTTTCCCAGGACGGCCATGACGTCGAAGAGGGGGGGCGTGACCGTGCGGCCGGTGAGGGCGGCGCGCGCGGCCTGGGCAATGTCCTTCAGCTCCATTTTCTGCGCCTCGGCGAACTGCCGGGTGGCCGCTTCCATGACCTTGGGATCGCGCTCGTCGAAACGCGCCGCCAGGGCCTCGGCGTAACGGCCGAGCTTCTCCAGCATGTCGGGACGGGACTGGAGCTGCTTCACCGCCGGAGCCTCGAGACCCTTCAACTCCTGGAAGTAGAAGCAGAGCTTGTCGGCAAGCTGGGAGAGGTGCTCGATGCGGTCCTTCTCCAGGGCGACCATCCGGACGAGCCGCGGGCGGCCGGAAAGCGCCTCGCCCTCGTGGAGCAGGCCGCCGCGCACCAGGTGCGGGATGGCAAGCTCGACGATCTCCTCGAGGCCGCGCTTGCGGATGTAGTGGGCGCCGAGATGGTTGAGCTTCTTCAGGTCGTACATGGCGCCGGACTTGGAAATCCCCTCCAGGCTGAACTTCTCGATCAACTCCTCCATGGAGAAGATCTCCTGCTTGTCATCGTAGGACCAGCCGAGGCGCGCCAGGAAATTGACCATGGCCTCCGGCAGGTAGCCTTTCTCCTGGTACTCGGTCACCGAAACCGCGCCGTGGCGCTTGGAGAGCTTCTCGCGGCCGGGGCCGAGGATGAGCGGGATGTGGGCGTACTCCGGCACCGTCAGATCGAGGGCGCGAAAGAGCAGGATCTGCTTGGGGGTGTTCGAGAGGTGGTCTTCGCCGCGGATCACATGGGTGATCTTCATTTCCGTATCATCCCCCACCACCGCGAAGTTGTAGATGCAAGTGCGGTCGGCGCGCTGGATGATGAAGTCGTCGATCTCCTGATGCTCGAAAACCACATCGCCGCGGATGTGGTCGTGAACGACCGTCCTCCCCTCCGGCACGGCGAACCGGACGACGTGGGGCTCGCCGGCGCCGGCGCGGCGATCCGCTTCCCCCGCCTCGAGGCCCCGGCACTTGCGGTCGTAGTGCATGCGCTCCTTCCTGGCCTTCTGCTCCTCGCGCAGCCGGTCGACGCGCTCCTTCGAGCAAAAGCAGCGGTAGGCCCGGCCCCTGGCGAGGAGCTGATCGATGTAACGGTTGTAGGAGGCGATGCGCTCGCTCTGAAAGTAAGGGCCGTACTCCCCTCCCTTCTCCGGGCCCTCGTCCCAGTCCAATCCGAGAAAGCGCAGACCGTCCAGAATCGCCTTCACCGCTTCCGGGGTCGAGCGCCCGCGGTCGGTGTCTTCAATACGCAGGACGAAGACGCCCTGGTGTTTCCTGGCGAAGAGGTAGTTGAACAGGGCCGTCCGCGCCCCCCCGATGTGAAGGTATCCGGTCGGCGAGGGGGCGAAGCGCACCCGCACCGGGCTGTTGGCTTGGTTGCTCATGATCTAAACATCCTGAATCGGTCCAGCGTTCATTGCACTTGAAATTCCGCAACAAGCTATCCGGAAAAATTACCAACAGCAATGGTGCGGCGGCGGTTTTTTTTGAGTTTTTACCCCCCGGCAAGATATAATCGGTTTTACCTGGACCCGCTCGAGTCGAAAAACCTCTATTTGAAAAAGTTTAGGAGGTACGCCTTTGAGAGAAAGTTCAGCCACGGTTGCTGCCCCGCGCCGGGGGCAGCTCAGCTTCAGGCGGTTTCTGAGGCGCCTCGGCCAGGTCCCCCCTGACACCCAGGAAGGCGCCACGGTTCTTCCCAGCACGCTCTCCGAGACCATTCAAGCCCTCAATCCGAGGGCAGTGCACGGCCTGTCCGAATCCATCCTCACCACCGTGCCTTTCCTTCAGACTATGGAGGAAGCCCAGATTCCCGGCCTGTCGCTCCGCTACTGCATGGTGCACGATGAGTTCGGCCCGGCGGGCTTCCTGGCGCTGTCAGTGGTATCCCTGGAAGGATCCCAGGTGGACGCCAAGCACCCCGGCACGGAGCAGAAAATCCTGCTGGGAGGCCACCCGCTGGTGTGGGGAAGCCAGTTTTGCAGCTTCCGCGATCCCGAACCGGCCCCCACGGTGATGGCCTCGCTCGCCGGCGCCGTCTACCGTATCCGCAAGCTGGAGGGCATCTCCGCCAGCCTGCTCAATAATTTCACCGAAGACGACCTGGCGCGCCTGAAGGTGTGCGAGGAGTACGGCTACGTGCGCTTCCCCTCGCCCCGCGGCGCCCACCTGGCCATCGAGCCGGAATGGCGGTCCTTCAGCGATTACATGGAAAGCCTGCCGGTCCGCGGCCGCAAAACCGCGCGCGAGGAACGCCGCGCTTTCGAAAAAGCCGGTCTGGCGGTGGAAACGGCCCGCCCGACCCCCCTCGCCGCTGAACTCTGCGAGCTGTATGCCCGGTCCCCGTCCAGCAATCCCTGCATCTCCAGCTTCCGGCAGTCCATCGGGCTGACGCCCGCCTTTTTCTGCGCCGCCGAGCAGTACCTCCGCGACGAGTTCCGGCTGGCGGTGGTGCGCAAGGACGGCCGCCTCGCCGCTTTTCTGGCGGCGATCGAGGACCGCGGCGGCCAGCGCGGCGCCAACCGCCTGCTGGTGCTGCTCGCGGGAGCGGAAAATCAGCTCGACGCCGAGCACCACCTCCGCGCCAACTTGCTCCACTGGCTGGTCGAAGAGGCCATCCGGGGCGAATTCGCCGGCCTCGAGGCCGACCCCGACGCCACGGGTCTCGATGCCAGCCGCGGCGCGGCGATCCAACCGCTCTACTGTCTCATCCGCCATCAAAAGCCCGCCGCCGACCTGCTGACCCGCATCATTTACGAGTGCTTGATCGATCCACAAGGACCATGTCCGAGGAAAGCAAAGCCGTCTTGATCACGGGAGCCTCGCGAGGCATCGGCCGGGCCATCGCCCTTCGCCTCGCCGAGCTGGGCTGGGGCGCCGGCCTCAACTTCCTCCACAATCGGGAAGCCGCCGAGGAAGCCGCTCTGGAGGTGCGCGCGCGCGGAGCCGAAGCCGTGCTCTGCCCTGGGGACGTGGCTGACGCCGGCGGCCGCGCCGGCATTCTCAAAACTTTCAAGGAGGCTTTCGGCCGCATTGACGCCCTGGTCAACAATGCCGGCATGGCGCCGCGCCGCCGCGCCGACCTCCTCGAGGCCGAGGAAGAGAGCTTCGATGAGGTGATCGCCACCAACCTGAAAGGGCCTTACTTCCTGACGCGCGACGCCGCCCGCTGGATGATCGAGATCCGGCAGAGCCATCCCGGCCGCCCGCTGCACATCGTCAACATCTCGAGCCTCTCGGAATACACCTCGAGCCCCCAGCGCGGCGAGTACTGCCTCGCCAAGGCGGCGGTGGGGATGATGACCCGGCTCTTCGCCGATCGGCTGGCCGAGCACGGCATCGCCGTCAACGAGATCCGGCCGGGGATCATCGCCACGGACATGACCGCCCCGGTGAAGGAAAAGTACGACCGGCTCATCCAGGAGGGCTTGACGCCCATCCGCCGCTGGGGCCAGCCCGAAGACGTGGCGCGCGCCGTCGGAGCGGTCCTCGGCGGAGAGTTTCCCTTCACCACCGGGGCGGCGTTCGATGTGGATGGGGGATTTCACATCCGAAGGTTGTAACTAGTCTTTTCGCCCTGCCAGGGTGCGGATTTCCCGCTCCAGCGCCGAGAGCCCCAGCTTCTCGTACACCTGGATGAGATGGCTCCCCACCACCGCCATTTCCGCCTTGCCGCTCAAGGCCTCGATCTGCTCCCGCTTCGAGATGCTGAACCCCACCGCCACCGGCAGCTTGCAAAGGCGGTGGGCGCGGTCAAGGAAGCGGCCCAGCTCCTCCATGGCGATCTGGACCTCGCGGCCGGTGGTGCCGGTGCGAGAGGTGGCGTAAACGAAACCAGAGGCAGCTTTGGCAATGGCTTCGAGGCGGCGATCGTTGACGTTGGGCGAGGTGACGTAAATGGGATGGAGGCCGTGCTCGCGGCAGGTCTCCGGGTAGCGCTCCTGGTCCTCCTCGGGCGGGAGGTCGGGGATGATCAAGCCGGCGGCGCCGGCGCCGGCCGCCGCTTTTGCAAAGGCGGCGACGCCGCGGCGAGCCTCCCCCTTCTCGTGATAGTTGAAGACGACGTTGAAATAGCTCATGAAGAGGATGGGCACGGCGTACTTCTTCGTGACCTCCCTCGCGAAGGCAAGGCCATCGGCCACCCGCACGCCGCGATCGAGAGCCTTCTGGCAGGCGTGGGTGATGGTCGGTCCATCGGCGGTGGGATCGGAGAAGGGGAGCTGCACCTCGATGAGATCGACGCCCGAGCGCGCCATGATGTCGACGAGATGGCGGGACGCCTCGACGGTGGGATAGCCGAAGACGATGTGCGTCATCAGCCCCACCCGGCTGTCCTTGCGAAGGCGGGCGAAGACCTCAACGAGGGCGGCGGCCCGCCCCTGCGGTCTGTCGGCTTCCGGACTCATCGGATCTTCCCCTCGGCGTAGTCCTTGCAATAAGCCTTCCAGTCCGGATCCTTGAGCGCCTCGGCGAGGATGAAGATGTCCTTGTCGCCGCGCCCGGAGAGGTTGACCACGACGATCTTGTCCGCCGGCAGCTCGGGGGCGTAGCGCATGGCGTAGGCGATGGCATGGCTCGCCTCGAGGGCCGACAGGATGCCTTCTTGCCGCGCCAGCAGCTGGAAGGCGGCGATCACCTCATGGTCCGAGGCGCTGACGAAGCGCACCCGCCCCTGGTCGCGCAGCCAGGCGAGCTGCGGGCCGATGCCGGCGTAGTCGAGACCCGCCGAGATGCTGTGGGTCTTCTGGATCTGGCCATCGTCGTCCTGGAGGAAGTAAGACTTGTAGCCCTCCACCACCCCCAGCCGGCCGCCCTCGAAGCGGGCGGCGTGCTCCCCCGGCTTCAAGCTCCGGCCGCCGGCCTCCACCCCCACCAGCTCCACCTGCGGCTCGGCTAGGAACTCGTTGAAGATGCCGATGGAGTTCGAGCCGCCGCCGACGCAGGCGATGACCGCATCCGGCAGCCGGCCCTCCGCCTTCTCGAGCTGGGCGCGCACCTCGCGCCCCACCACCGATTGGAAGTCCCGCACCATGGCGGGATACGGATGGGGGCCGAGGGCGGAGCCGAGGAGAAAATATGTTTCGGCGACGTTCCACATCCAGTCCTTCATGGCGGCGTTGACCGCGTCCTTGAGGGTGCGCGTCCCCTCCTCGACCGACACCACCGTGGCGCCGAGCTGGCGCATCCAGAAGACATTGGTCGCCTGCCGGCGCATGTCCACCGCGCCCATGTAGACCGTGCAAGGGAGGCCGAAGCGCGCCGCCACCGTTGCCGTCGCCAGGCCGTGCTGGCCGGCGCCGGTCTCGCAGATGAGGCGCTTTTTCCCCATTTTCGAAGCGAGCAGCGCCTGGCCGAGGCAATGGTTGATCTTGTGGGCGCCGGTGGCACCCAGCCCTTCCTGCTTGAGATAGATTTTCGCCCCGCCGAGATGCCGGGTGAGGTTCTCGGCGAAGTAAAGCGGGGTCGGCCGGCAGGAGTAGGTCTCCCAGAGCTTCTCGAGCTCTCGCTGAAACTCCGGCCGGGCGCGCCAGCGGAAGTAGGACTCGGTCAGCTCCTCGAGCGCCGGGGCGAGCATTTCCGGGACATAGCGGCCGCCATAGATGCCGAAGTGTCCGCGCTCATCCGGCAAGGGGACGCCGTCCAGCTCCTCGAGCCCCCAGAATTTTCCCGCCGGCGGGCTTTTTGGGACAGGCGGGCGTTGGCCACTTTTTGCTTTTTTACCATTCATGGAAAAAGTTAGATCCTAGGGGAAGCGACCGGGTTTTCAAGAGAAAACCTGGCCCGCTACCCCTAAAAAATGCTGGTTTCCGCGGAACGTTTTTAATATTCTTAACGAATTGACGAAAACCGACAATCTAGATAATTCAGGAGATTTCAACCGTGCTCAAGATCGCAGTCATCGGGGGCGATGGAACCGGGCCCGAAGTGGTGCGCGAAGGACTGAAGGTCCTCGAGCGGATCGCGAAGCTGGAGAAGTTCAAGGCCCAGACCACCGAGTTCGATCTCGGCGGCGAGAAGTTCCTCAAAACCGGCGAGGTGCTGCCGGATGAGACGCTCGAGGCGCTCAAGAAGTTCGATGCGATCTATCTGGGCGCCGTCGGCCATCCCGATGTGCCGCCGGGGATCCTCGAGAAGGGTCTGCTCCTGCGCCTGCGCTTCGAGCTCGACCTTTACATCAACCTCCGGCCGGTGAAGCTCTACCCCGGCGTCGACTGCCCTCTCAAGGACAAGAAGCCGGAGGACATCGACTTCGTCATCGTCCGCGAGAACACCGAGGACCTGTACGTCGGCATGGGCGGCTTCGCCCACAAGAACACCAAGCAGGAGGTGGCCACGCAGGTGATGTTGAGCACGTACTTCGGCGTCGAGCGCTGCGTGCGCTACGCCTTCGAGCTGACCCGAAAGCGCAACCGGAAGAAGCTGCTGACGCTGGTCGCCAAGACCAACGTCTTGACCTACGCCCACGACCTGTGGTGGCGGGTCTTCAAGGAGATCGCCACGGAGTATCCTGACATCAAGACCGACTACAACCACGTCGACGCCTGCTGCATGTGGATGGTGAAGAATCCCGAGTTTTACGATGTCGTAGTCACCACCAACATGTTCGGCGACATCATCACCGACCTCGGCGCCATGATCCAGGGCGGCATGGGAATCGCCGCCGGCGGCAACATCCATCCCTCCAAGGTGAGCATGTTCGAGCCCATCGGCGGCTCAGCCCCCAAGTACACCGGCAAGAACCAGATCAACCCCCTGGCCGCCATCGGCGCCTTGGGCATGCTCCTCGAGCACACCGGCCACGAGAAGGCCGGCCGGCGCGTCGAAAAAGCGGTGGCCAAGGTCGCCGGCGAGCTGGAAAGCCTGTCCGCCGGCAAGATGGGCTGCACGACCACCGAGGTGGGCGATAGAGTGTGCGAAGCTCTTTAGAGATTGCCAATCCGGACGTGAAATGACGTGATATGAAAATGAACCCCTTCCGGGAAGAAGCCATCGTCCGGCTGGCCGCGGCGACCGGCCTGCCTCCGGAACAGATTGACTCCGCCTTGACCTACCCTCCCACCCCCGAGCTTGGCGACCTGGCGTTTCCCTGCTTCGCGGCGGCCAAGGCGCGCCGCCAGGCGCCGCCGGCGGTGGCCCAGGAGCTGGCGCGGGGAGAGTTCCAGAAGCCCTCGGATCGGATCGCCAGCGCCGCCGCCGCCGGCCCTTACTTGAACATCACCTTCCACCGCCACGCCTTTGCCGAATGGGTGCTCGGTGAGGCCAGGTCGGCGGCGGAAGATTTGAGCCGCTCCGCCGAGGGGGGCGGACGCGTCGTGGCCATCGACTATTCCTCCCCCAACATCGCCAAGCCGTTCCACGTCGGCCATCTGCGCTCGACCATCATCGGCGGCGCGCTCTACCGCATTTTTGAGGCCCTCGGCTACCGTCCGGTGGGCATCAACCACCTCGGCGACTGGGGGACGCAGTTCGGCAAGCTCATCGTAGGCTTCAAGCGCTGGGGGAGCGAGGCCGACCTGAAAGACATCCTCGCCTTGAACCGCCTCTACGTGAAGTTCCACGATGAGGAGAAGAAGTCGCCGCAGCTCGCCGGCGAGGCCCGCGAATGGTTCCGCAAGCAGGAGGCCGGCGATCCGGAGGCGATGCGGCTATGGCAGGCGATCCGCGACACCAGCATCGAGTACTTCAAGCGCATCTACGACCGCATCGGAGCCCGGTTCGACGCCTACGCCGGTGAATCGTTCTTCAACGACAAGATGGAGCCGGCCATCCACCTCGCGGAGAAGGCCGGGCTCACCCAGGTTTCCGAGGGAGCGCTCATCATCGACCTCTCGGCCCACGGCATCAACACGCCGGCCCTCCTCCGCAAGGCCGATGGATCGACCCTCTACATCACCCGCGACCTCGCCGCGGCCATATACCGCTACGACGCCTACCGCTTCGACCAGCTCCTTTACGTCGTCGGCTCGGAGCAGTCGCTCCACTTCCAGCAGCTCTTCAAGATCCTCGAGCTGCTCGGGTATCCGTGGGCCAAAAGCTGCAACCATGTCGCCTTCGGCCGGGTCCTGGGCATGTCGACGCGCGAGGGGAACGTTGTTTACCTCGAGGAGCTGCTCGATGAAGCGCGCGAGCGAGCCCTCAAGAACATGCGCGAAAACGTCGAGAAGCGCCCGGAGGTGGAAGATGAGGCGGCTGTAGCCGAGGCGGTCGGGATCGCCGCCATCTTCTTCAGCGACCTGAGCAACCGCCGCATCAAGGACTATCAGTTCGACTGGAACCGCGCCATTTCCTTCGAAGGCGACACCGGGCCGTACCTGCTCAACGCCCACGCCCGCATCGCCGGCATCATCCGCAAGTGCGGCATCGAGCCCGCTCGAAGCCTGAAGGACCTCGACTGCCGCCTGCTGCCGGAGCCGGAAGCCCATCGCCTGGTGATGCAGGTCTCCCGCTTCCCCGAGGCTCTCCGCCAGGCCGCAGAGGAACTCGAGCCTGCGGTAGTGGCGGGCTACCTCCTCGACCTGGCGAAGGGCCTGCACGCCTCTTACCAGGTCCTGCGCGTCAAGGGCGAGGAGGAGAAGCTGGCGCGGACGCGCCTCGAGCTCTTCGTGGCGGTGAAGCGCATCCTGGCGGCAGGGTTGCGGATGCTGGGGATACCAGCGCTGGAGCGGATGTAGTTCCCAGGAGGTATTCAGGCGAGGCGGCACCCATTTTGGACAATTTCTTGGAGGAAAGGATCCCCTTTTTCACTCCGCTTGATATATTCTTCGCGGGTCCAGACAAAAACGTCAACCGGCAGAGGGGCATCTTTGAATAAAAAGAGGAATTCTGGAATTCGATCCGGAGGAAGGCGTGAATCCTGCGAAACGATGATGAGCAAGTCCAGGTCGCTGAAGTAGCCGGGGCGCCCGCCGGAGTAAGAACCAAAAAGAACAATCTCCTCTATATCCGGCTTTTTTGAACGGACCTCGCGCGAAATTTGGGTGATCGCCCGGCGGATGCTTTCAGGTTCGCGGTAGATGTTTTTGGGCGTAGGAAAAAAGGGTTTCTGCATCTTTGATGGCGGCTCGGGCCTCTTCTTCCCCGAGGTAGTCCGATGGGATGCCGATATCATACCCATTGGGATAACGGGCGGGGATGTAGTGGCGGTCTAGACGAGCCGCGGCGCGGAGGATCTCTTCTTCAGCCGCGGCTGGTGGCGGGATGTCGCTCAGGAGCTTGAGAACCGAATGTCCCCAGGGATTCCCTCCAAGATAAAGGATAAGAGCCTTGATCATTTTTTCAGCTCCCTGCTGGGCGGCGAAGCAAGCCCATTCGAAGTCCCTGTGGCTGAGGGAGTTTCTGGCGTGGTTCAAATCGCGCTCCGCCTGGCGCATCCAATCTTGAAAACGGCTCGGCATGATCCATTTATTTTAATCAGGAAGCAGTCCGGGCTGTTAAAGATTTATGTTCCAAAAAGCCTCGAATTTTTCAACCTAGAATCCCTGTATGAGCGCCCCCCGCCGGCACTCCCATTATAGCCGCATGGCGGTCTGCCGGATAGACCTCATGGCGAGACCGCTCCTGATGACGCAAGCTGATGCTTCTTCATTTCAAACAGCGCCACCTGGCCCTTGGTCTTGAGCACCTGGAGCCCAGGCCTCTCCGCCTCTTCCCGCAAGAACTCCCGCCACTGCTTGACGAAACCCAGGATCAGCGCTCTCCCTCCCGGCGCGAGGAGCCCGCGGACCTCCCCCAGCTCCTGGAGGATTGCGGCCTGGCCGGCGGGCGGCGACAGCTCCCCTACGATGAGATCAAAAGGCCCCAGCGGCTCGATTGGCTTCAAGCCGAGGCACTCCACCACCTGCAGGCGCTCGCCGTGGGCGCGGCAGTTCCGGCGCGTGTAGGACGTCGCCAGGAGGTCGCGGTCGGCCGCCATCACCCGGGCCTCCGGGTAGCGTTCGAGCAGCAGCGCCGGCAGGAGGCCGTAGCCGCAGCGGAAGGACAGTGCTCGCGCGGGAGCCACGGCCGGCAGCGCCTCGGCGAGCAGGGGGATGGCCACCGGAAGGCGGTGGGGCTCATCGGCGAGGTCGGTCGGCCGAGCCAGCTCCAGGCGCTCGGGGAGGCTCAGTTCGATGGTGTCGCGCTGGTAAATTTCCTCATCCCCAGGCCGTCCCACCTCCCCCGGAGGGAACGCGAAGACCACGTGCTGCCGGGAGGCGGCCACTTTCCGGAATTCAAAGCCCCCTTCCCGCGCGGCCCTCTCGATCGCCGGACTCAAGGGGAGGATGGCGACGAGGCGCATCTCCCCGCCGGGGCTCAAGCGCCCTCGCCCCTCGGCGATGAAGGCCTTGAAGACCCGCTCGCCGGCCCTGGCCGGCACGTTGGCGAGGATCCAGTCGAAGCGGCCCCACGCGGGGGGGATGTCCCGGAAGCCGAGGCTGCCGATAATCTTCACTGACGGAATTCCCAGAGCCGCGGCGTTGCGCCGGCAGAACTCCACCGCCAGGAGGTCGCGGTCGAGGAGCAGCCCGCGCGCTTTCGGAGACTGGCTCGCCACCGCGAGGCCCAAAGCCCCATAACCGCAGCCGAGGTCCAGAAAAGCCTCCGGCTCGCCCGCTGGCAGGTGGTCGAGGAGGAGCAGGGTGCCGCGGTCGATCCGGGTGTTCGAGAAGACCGAGTATGGGGCGAGGAGGCTCAAGGTCCGGCCGCGCCAGGAAAAGCACAGCCTGGCCTTGGTCCAGGGATCGGATCCCGTGCCGGGAAACCTCTTTTCAGGTAACGGGTCGCGGATCAAGGTCTCAAGATTTTAATTCAAGCTCCCCAAGCAAGGAAGCCGAAGATTGGGGAGCGATTCTATGAAACTGGGCGATCTCCTCAACCAGATGGTGGCAAAAAACGCTTCTGACCTCCACCTCAAGGTGGGCAGTCCGCCGGGCTTGCGCGTCCACGGCGACCTCATTCCGGCGGAGAACTGCGAGCCTCTCAACCTGGAGCGCTGCCGGGCGCTGATCGAAGAGCTCCTCCACGACCAGCTCCGAGAATCCTTCGAAAAGAAGCGCGACCTTGACTTCTCCAAGCATCTCGAGGGCATAGCGCGATTCCGCGTCAACCTCTTCTTCCAGCGAGGCTCTCCAGGGGCCGTGCTGCGCATGATCCCCATCAAGACGCCAGTCCTCGAGGACATGGGCTACCCGGATGTCGTCCGGCAGCTCTGCCACAAACCGCGCGGGCTCATCCTGGTCACCGGCCCCACCGGCTCTGGAAAGTCGACGACCCTGGCGGCGATGATCGACTACATCAACCGCAGCGAGCACGGTCACATCCTGACGCTCGAGGATCCTATCGAGTTCATTCACAAGGACAAGAAGTGCTATGTCAACCAGCGCGAGATCGGCTCCGACTCCTTGAGCTTCACCAACGCCCTGCGGGCGGCCCTGCGCGAGGATCCGGACTACATCCTGGTGGGCGAGATGCGCGATCTCGAAACCATTTCCCTCGCCATCACCGCGGCGGAGACCGGCCACCTGGTGTTCGGCACCCTGCACACGACCAGCGCCACCCAGACCATTGACCGCATCATCGACGTCTTCCCCCACGAGGCGCAGCAGCAGGTGCGCACCCAGCTGTCCATGACCATTCAAGGAGTGATCTCGCAGACGCTGCTCTCCAAGATCGGCGGCGGCCGCGCCTGCGCCCAGGAGATCATGATCGGCACCGATGCGGTGCGCAGCCTCATCCGCGAAGGAAAGACCCCCCAGCTCATCAACGTGCTGCAGACCAGCGCCCAATACGGCATGCAGACCCTGGAGTCCCACCTCGCCAAGCTGGTGATGGAATGGAAGGTGACGCCGGACGATGCCGTGGCGGTGGCCAACAACCCGAACAGCCTGGCGCAGGCCCTCGAGAAGTGCGGCAAGAACCTGCCGCGGCCCGATGCTCTCCACCCTCGCGCCGGTATCCCTCCAAGCGCCGCTCAAGGCGCCGGCTCCCCAGCCAAGCCGCCAGCAGAGCCCGGACCGAAGGCCGCCCCGGCGGCCGCGTCGAGCCATCCGGCTCCTCCGGCGGCGGAAAAGCCCAAAGGGGCGTCGATCAACGTCGCCGACTTCGAGCAGTTTCGCGCTCAGCGGAAGCAGATGGCCTGAACGGAGATTAGGTAACTGAATTTCAAGGCTTCGCAGGCGCGAGCGCTTTCGGGCGCGCCTCGATGGCGGCCTTGACGATCCGGTCGGCCTTGTCCGCAGGAACGTAACCGTTGTTTTCCACCGCCCCGCCCTGAAGGTGGTCGATCACGTCCATTCCCTCGATCACCTCTCCAAAGACGGTGTACTTGCCGTCAAACTCCGGCAGATCGCGCATGCAAACGTAAAACTGGCAGCCGGCCGTGCCTTGCGCCTGCCGGCTCTGGTCGAGATATGGCGCCCCGGCCACGGCGCCGCGGAGATGCTTGCGGCCGGGCTCGAGGGGGAGGAGATGATTCTGGTTGCACGGCTGGCCCCCTTCCCCACCCTGGGCGAAGTAGCCGGAGAAGACCCGGTGGAAGGCGGCGCCGTTGAAGAAACCCTCCCGCACCAGCTTCTTGAAGGAGCCGGTGTGGCGCGGGCAGTCCTGGTCGAAAAGCCGGATGGCGACTCTTCCCTTGGAGGTCTCGAGGATGACCACTTCCTCTTCCCCCGCCTTGACCACGGCAGCGACGGGGGCGGCGGCGCCGGTGTGGCCGGACTGGATCGACGCGGCGGCCGGCTGCGGCGCGGCGGCGGCCGGTCCTGGCGGCGCCGGCGCAGCTTGGCTGGCTGCCGGCAGGGCCGCTCCGGTGGCGTCGCCGGCCGCCTCAAACTCCGGCGCGGGCGGCGATCCGATCTCGCAGGAAGCGATGAAAAAGCCACCGAGGCCTGCTGTGAAGATCACCATGACGGTCATCGATCTATTCAAGAACATGGCAGTATTCTCCTATTCATGCGCCAAATCCAATCCTGTCAAAGCGGTCAATTTAATCGGAAGTCTCAAGATTGTAAAGCCGCCGCCGCTTTACCGCTTTACCGGAACCCGCCAAGGCGTCCGCGCCAATTCAGGCATATTCCCCCATCTCCTCTTCCTCCAGTCCGAAATGATGGGCCACCTCGTGAACCAGCGTCTTGCGCACCTCCTCCTCCAGGGTCTCTCGGTCGGCGAACTCGATCTCCAAATTCCGCTTGAAGATGACGATGCGGTCGAGATGGTTGCGGCTGTCCTGGTCTCTTTCGGGGCGGGGGACTCCCAGATAGATGCCCAGGAGGAAAGGATCCTGATCCGTGGGCGCGGGGTAGTCCGTCACGGTGATGACGACGTTCTCCAGGTACCGCCTCAGCTTGGTGGGGATTTTCTCCACGGCGCGGCCGACCAGCTCCTCGAACTCCTCCTGGGAGAGCCGCTGCGGCGCGCGGTAGTTCTCCGGTTCAATCCGCGCGGCCTTGGCGAAGCTCCGGTCCGCCTCCTTGGGACGGTTGAGGCGGTCCTGGCAGACTCCAACCTCGAAGTAATAAGCGGCATCCTCCTCCCCCTCCGGGCCGACCCGCTTGTAGGCTTCCAGGGAGTCCTCAAAGCGCCCGAGCCCCTGAAGCACCGCGGCTTTTTCCCGCAAAGCGAACGGGCGGTCAGGGTCGGCCGCCAGCACCCGGTCGAGCAGCTCCAGGGCCTCGCGATGGCGGTTCTCATCGGCGCAGAAGATCGCCTCCCATTCCATGAGGGTCAGGTTCTCGCTGAACCGGGTGCGGGCCCGTTGCAGTTCCGCGAAGGCCTTTTCATAGAGGCCTTCATCGTAAAGGTTCTCGATGCGTGTGAGGACATCCTCCAAAGATTCTTTGCGTTGAATCACAGCTCGGTATTTTACCTTCACTTAAAGGACCTTAAAAAGCCCTAAAATCCCCATTGTTCGTTGATGAGAAAGCCTATAAAATAGCAGGATACTTTACTTGGGAATTCTGGGTAAACAAGAACCTGACCTATCCAGTCACTGAAATAAAACGAGGAATTGAAAATGAACCGCTGGATTCTTTTCTTTTCACTGGTCATTTTTCAAGCCTTTATTTGCTGCTCCGTCTGGGCGCAGGATGCGGATGGAGATGGCGTGGATGATGCGGTTGACAACTGTCCCACGGTCGCCAACCCCCTCCAGGAGAACGCCGATGGCGATCTCCTCGGCGACGCCTGCGATCCCTGCCCCGCCGATCCCTTGAACGACGCCGACTCGGACGGCGTCTGCGGCAACGCCGACAACTGCCCGACCATCGCCAACCCCCTCCAGGAGAACGCCGATGGCGATCTCCTCGGC
>JACQVS010000265.1 GCA_016209605.1 Planctomycetota bacterium | reverse complement strand
CGTTCGAAGACCGCTCTTTCATTCGCTTTGCGTCTTACCTTGGCGTACTTTGCGTCTTGGCGGTTCAATCCTCTTCATCTTTTTCTTATTCGGCTTTTACATTTGGTTGCGGCCGTGGCTGCTTTAGACCGTCTTCATGAAGCCCAGCGGCGCGAAGTCCAACGGGGCTGCGTTCTTCAGCCCGTCGTAGCCCGGGATCACGTTGTTGATCACCTCGGAGGTGTCGCCGAAGTGGACGCGCAGGATCTCCTCGATGACGCACCGGAAATCGGTCTTGTGCGGCAGATACCGCCCGCTGCTGGATGAGAGCATGGCGCCATCGGGCCAGGTGATGGGATCGCAGTTGTAGACGCCCCCCTTGACCTTGCCGCCCGCGACGAACAGGGTGCTGGCGTAGGCGTGGTCGGTCCCCTTGCTGCCGTTCTCCAGGGATGTCCGGCCGAACTCGCTCATGGTCATGACCACGACGCGGTCCCAGAGGGCCGCCAGGTCTTTCGAGAGGGCATTGATTCCTCCCCCCAGCTGGTTCAGCAGGTCGTTGTGGGCGGCGGCCTGATTGGTGTGGGTGTCCCAGCCGCCGATGTTCACGCCGTAAATCTGCGGCGGCGGCGTGTCGCCGGTTCCCAGCTCCTTGATCATCTGGGCGATTTGCTTGAGCTTTGTGCCGAAGGTGGAGTTCGGGTACTGGGCGTTGTTGGCGGGGAAGTAATTGTCCGGATTGAGGGAGCCGACCCGGTTCATGGAGTCGAAGAGCACCAGGCCGGTGCGGTAGGCCTCGTCTCGGTTCGGCTTGCCGGGGAAGTCCTGGGCCCCGCCGTAAAAGCCTAGAAGGCCGCGGGGCGAAAGGCCCGGCCCGCCGGCGCGGCCGATGAACTTGTTCTTTTGCGCCGGGGTGCCGGTCAGGGTGTAGCTCTGGACGCTGGAGAAATTGGGGATCGGCTCCGGCCCCTTGAGGGCCACGAGCTGGGAAGAGCTGAGCCCCACCGCCGGGAAAGGGTGGCCCTGCTTGGCGAAGGTCTGCTGGACCTGGCGGTTGAAGATGCCCTCCTCGTTCTTGTTGTCGCCGACCATGCCGTTCTCCCAGTACTGCTGGCTGTCGAAGTGCGACTGCGATTGGCCCTTGTAGCCGATGCGGTGGAGGAGCGCTATCTGTCCGGTGTTGTAGAGATCCATCAGCGGGAGGAGGCGGGGATGGAGCTGGGTGGTCGAGCCCGGCAGGTCGATGCCGTTCGCCTCGGGGATGAAGAGCGTCGGGCGGTTGGTCGGGTTGTACTGGGAGTCGTGGCGCGGGATGACCTCGTTGATGCCGTCCGAGCCGCCGCGCTTGAAGATGAAGATCAGGATGTTGCCGTTATTCTGGCCGGGATCGGCCGCCAGGATGCGGCGCTTGAAAATCGGCGGGCTGGAGGCGTTGAGGCCCAGGCTGAAGGCGGTCAAGCCGGCAGCGGTTTTCAAAAAGTCGCGTCGATTGATTTTGATGATCATGTTGGTGTTCCTTTATGTGCTTCGTGCTTCGCCGTTTGCGGCGCTGTTGATCGCAAACTCTCCCGTTCCATCCCGAGGCTCACTGGAAGTTCCACTGGGGCAGGCTCAGCATCAAGCTGACGCCGGTCTCCACCCTGGATTTATAGCTGGTGGTGGGGGGATTGGTCCAGACTAACGGTAAGCTGCTGTAGTTGTCATCGGTGGTCAGGAATTGGAGCAGGATCGCCGTCTCATCGGGCCTCAGCGTGCCGGCGTAGAGGAGGTCGTTCATGAAGGTGACGATGGCGTCGGCGGTCTTGGCGTCGTTGGCATCGAAGATCGACACCACGTTGGATCCAAGGGGGGCTCCCTGGAGGGTCGAGTCTTTGGCCAACAGGTCCTGTACGAACTTGATGCGGTTCAAGAAGCCGCTGGTGTCGATCCACTCGACGCCGAGCTCGGGCCAGCCATCGGGCTCGTCGCGGGTGAAGATCTCCATGCCCATGTCGAGCATGGGCTGCTTGAGGGCCAGCCCATCGGTTTGGGCGTTCAGGGCGCGGACGCTCGAGTTGACGAACTCGAGCGGCGTCTTCACCTTGGCTCGGTAAGCGGCCTCCGACCAGAACTCCTCGGAGGTGAGGATGGTGCGCATCACCTCCTCGATGTTGCCTTTCGGGACCGTGGAGTTCCAGGTGGCGATGCAGTCGGCGAGGAGCGCCGGCGGCACCTCATCGCTCACGAACTTCTGGATCAGCTTGGTGCAGATGAATTGCGCCGTCGGCAGCGCCTCCAGGATCTTGTTGATCATGTCGTTGGCATCGGCAAGGCCCTTCACCGGATCATTCAGTGTCTTGGCGGGAATGCTCAAGAAGTAGGGTTTGCCGGGGAAGATCGATTTGGCGGTGTAGTCATGCCTATCCGGGAAGAAGTGGAAGCTCCAGACGCCGTTCGGGTCGCCGTTCTCGATGCTGCCGGGGAGGATCTCGCGGTCCACCAGGCGCGGCCGCAGCGACAGGTCGGAGCTGGCGGGGCTCGAATTGTGCACTTGAATGGCCAGGACGTTCTTGCCGACCTTGAGGATATCTAGGAATTTGTTCAAGTTGACGAGCAGCGGGTCTTCCGTGACTTCATGGCCTTCGGCCGTCTGCCGGTTGTAAGCCGGCGGGTTGCCGTAATTTTTCAAGTTCGGGGTGCGGCCCACCTCGATCCCGTTCAAGTAGGCGACATAACCGTCGTCGTATTTGACATCGAGGATGAGGTTCTTGAAGGCGTAGGGATCGGTCACGTTGAAGGAGCGCCGGAGGTAGACGGACAGGTAATTGTTTTGCATGGGGGGGACGAGCTTGCTCAGGTCGGTGGCGTCATCGTTGTCGCCGTAGCCGATGCCCTTTTCATAGCCCATCTGGTCGGAGGCGGCGGCCCAGGCGTTGTCATCGAAGTCAACCGCCGTCCAGGCGGTGGTCGGATTGCCGTTGCCGTCCGGCGTCGGCTCGGCCGTGCCCTTGAGGTACTTCCACCCGGCCCCCTGGTTGAGGAAGATTATATCGTTGAAGTCGGGGCCGCAGGGAGCATGGGGGTCGCCGTAGTTCTCCGGGGAAACCTTGCAGATGCCCCAGCCGGTGAACGCCCTGGCGGCGTTTTCGATGTCCTGCTGGGTGTAGCCGTTGTCGACGCCGAAGGAGTGCAGCTCGAGGATCTCGCGGGCGTAGTTCTCGTTGGCGACGCCCTTGACGTTGAGGATGTTGTCGAGGTAGACCAGCATGGTGGGGCTCTTGGCGCTGTAGCGCAGGAGGTCGCCGAAGTTGCCGAGGGCGTGCTCGAGGAGGTACTCGTACTCCTTGGCCTCGAGCGTCGCCGCCTCGCGCTGGGCCTGGGCGGCGCTCATGGCATCGGTGGCATCGGAATTGGTCAGGTTGTCGAGGTATTCCACCAGCTTGTCGTAGTCGGTGGTGAGGTGGTTCTCCCAGAAATCGGCCAGGACGGTCTGCAGCTGGCGCTTCGAGTAAATGCCGCGGACGTGCGCCATGGCCTTGACCTTGTCGATATTGCCGTACTCGACGATCGGGTCGCCGGGGAGGATCTCGCGGCTCACCAGCTCGACGTTGATCTTGAGGTCGCCGCCGTCGATGCGGTTGTTGTGGACCTGAAGCGCCAGGACGTTCTTCCCCGCCGCCAGGAGATTCTTCTTCGAGGAGATGTCGAAATCCTCGAAGCCGGACGAGTTGTGGCCGGTCGCCGCGACGTTGTAAGCCGGCGGGTTGCCGGCGAGACCGACCCGCTTCACCTCGGTGCCGTTTAGGTAGGCGACGAAGCCGTCATCGTAGTCGACCCTCAAGATCAGGTTGGCGGGAGCGGTCGAAAAGGTGAATTCCTTGCGGAGGAAAACCGACAAGTAGCCGGGCTGATTGGCGTTCTTCGGCATGTCGGCGAGCACGGTGGCGTTGTCGTTGTAGCCGTAGCCGATCGGGGCGACGCCGAAGATCCAGCTCGAGCCATCGAAGCCGGCGGTTTTCCAGTCGGCGGGCGGCGCTTGCGAGCCCTTGAAGTACCTCCAGGCCGCGGCGCCGGGGACGAGCTTGGTGTCCTTCGAAGGAAGCCGCTGGACTTGAAGGGCCACGAGGCGGCTGTTCAGCTCGGTGTTCTGCGACTCATCGATGCCCGATGGGTTGAGCTGCTCTTCGATGGTGTCGTCGATGCCGATGGCGTTGACGCGGTTGAGGGTTTCCGGATCGGGGCCATAGGCGATGCGGTTGATGAGATGGTTCACCTTCTGGGCCTCGGGCTGCACCTGGGGGCAGGGGGCGAAGCTCAGGCAGCTCAAGTTGTCGTTGTCGGTCGGGTCGGCGCCGCAGGCGAGCCCCGGCGCCGGCATTTGAAGGCCGCCGATGAAGAGGAAGATCAGGGTGTAAACCGCGTCGCTGACGTCCACCTCGCCGGTGTCGTTGGAGTCGGCCGCGTCCATGCAAGTCGGGGCGGCGCCCCCCAGGAACTTGTAGGTGAGGAGGTGCACCGCGTCGGTCACATCGACGACGCCGGAGGCGTCCGAGTCGCCGCGGATGAAGCTGGCGCCCGCGCTGGCGGTCCGGGGCGAGCCCAGGATTCCAAGAAACAGTAAGCCAAGAAAGACGTTGCCGACAACCGACAGGTAAACGAAACTGGCTGGCCGGGAAACCATACCCGAATTCCTCCCAATAGACTTTGAATGGTAAACCATGTGCTCCCCATCCTTGGGGATGCTGCCAGGTCCATGGACCTCGCTGTCTCGCAGAGGTCTCGTGAACCGCGATTTCAAGCGGTGCAATAGTAATCCTCCCTCCCGCTGGTGGCAAGAAGATATTCCACAATAAATCGCTGCCAGGGCCGTAAGTTAAGGGAGGATCCTGGGCCCCCCTCTGTCTGATTCGCAGGGGCTCCCAAATGAAATGATGACGCGGGAGTTTTAAATGGTAGAATGGAGCCTTATTGAACGTGGGTAAATCGTGGACCCAGATTTGGATGGAGATTCACTGAAAGTCGATTCAGGGATTTTTTGCCAGCCTTGGTGTTCGAGCTTTGGAGGCAACTCCAGAAAGGTGGGGGTGATGGAGACCCCTTGGAATCAGGCCATGGAGTTTGAGGCAAATTCTTTTTCTTTGTCTTCAGGATCAAGACTTATGAGCGACAGGAGATATCGTTCCATCTTTCTTTTTTTACTTTTAACCTTGGGCGCCTTGGCTTTCCGGCCGGCGGTCCAGGCGCAGGACCGGGCGCAAGTGCTGGGCCAGACGGCCGACCTCGAGGTGGGGATCAGCGGCAAGTACGAAGAGGGCGTCGCCGATCTCGCCTTCGACGCCTTTGACGTTGATGGTAAGGACAAGGGAGCGCTCAGCGAGATCTGGTGCATGGACCCTTTCACCCTGGAGAACATCACCTCGTTCCTCTCCAATCTCACCGCCAGCTCGAAGCGCCTCTTTGGCATCAACCTCAGCCCCTTCCCCGACGGCATCGCCGAGATCCCCCACGGCTCCAACAAGGGGAAAAACTTTGTCCTTGTTCCCAACCCGATCAACCAGAACGAGCCAAATCGCATCGGCATCATCGATGACCTTGGGAACATCGCACCGAACGGGGACCTGCGCATCGTGAAGGGGGTCGCCGAGACCGCCTCCCTGCGCGCTCTGGATGTGCATCCCACGGAGGAGGAGATCGCCGTTTTCGATTATTACGAACCGGCCTTTTACTTTCTGGACTTCAACTATCAAGTGACCCGCGGCCCCTTCCCGGTCCTCGGCAATCCGGCTTATCTCAAAGGCGGCATCTGCTACAACACTCCCGACACGGTGCTGGTGGTCTCCGGCTTCCGCAACAGCTTTGAAGTCACCCTGGCCCTGGAGTACAACCGCCAGACCGGCGATTACACCGGCCGGGCGATCTCCCTGGGCGAGATGGGCAGCGACGTGATCGGCGTCGGCATCGACACCGGCCGCTTCGGCATTCAAAATCAAGAGGCGCTTTACGTCTACAACGCCCGCAACGATGCCCTCTACGCCCTGTCGCTCACCTACTTGGACTTTCCGGGCCCGGTCTCCAATCTGTCGTGCTCCCGGGGCGCTACCGGCGCCGACCCCCTCAAGCTGACCTGGAGCAACAGCCCCGCCTTCGGATACGACTCCATCATCATCTTCCAGAACGGCGTGCAGGTCGCCGCCCTCCCCGGAACCGCCACCAGCTTCACCCCGCCGCCTTCCTACTCCGGCTTCAGCGAGTTCGTGGTGGAAACGCGCCGGGGGAACGTGGAGAACGAAATCCGCAGCCACTGTGTGAATCGGGAAAGCGGGCGGCCTCCTTGGGTGCAATTCGATGCCACTTACGTTCCCGTCAGCCCTCAAGTCATTCCCCGGCAATTGGGGCTCGATTGCACCTCCGTGGTGAAAAATCACAACGATTTTCGCCTTTACCTGGTAGGAGATTATGACAACATGCTGCGGGTGGTTGGGGTGGTGGGGCAGCAGCTCGACCAGGTGGACAGCGAGGATGTCACCCTTGGCCCTTACGCGCGGTCAGAATCCCAGAATGTCCGCCTCACCGGCGTGGCGCTTACCGAGGTGAACGGCGAGCCGGCCTTCGCGGCCTTCGATGGCGATGGCATCAACGGCGATTACGCGCCGGCCGCCGGCATGTACCATCGCGATGGCACTCCCTTCATACCCAACAACCCCATGGTCCCCATCGACTTCAGCCCGGTCGGCGGCAGCCTGGGCTCGGTGTTCCTGGACTGGGATGCCGATGCCCAGGGACGGCTGATCACCCTGGACATCACGACGCTGGCGCGCCTCGTGGAGATCGTCTACGATCCGGTCGCCAACACCTTCACGGCCACTCGGGCGGCGCCCCTTCCGCAGAAGAGCTTGACGCCGGTGCAAGGGCGGGTCTCCAAGATCTATGGCGGCATCACCGTGCTCCCCAACGGCATGTACCTGGTGAGCGGCGACGATACCTTCGACAGCGAGTTGACCCGCGCCTTCTTGATGAATTCCTTTGACGAGGGCGCTCAGTTCATCGGCTACACCCAGGGGCTGGTGGCCTTCAGCCAGTTTTTCTCCCCCCGGCCTTTGGGCATCGGCATCGGGGCGGAATTCAACTTGGGCCTGGGAAGCGCTTACTTCGAGGATGAACAGGTCGGGGTCAGCTTTTATTCCTCTGGCCACGCCCTTCCGGTGGATGCGAGCCCCTTTGGATTCCGCGGCAACCTTCTGGTCAACATGACCCTGGCGGCCGCCCATCCCGACCTCAAGGGGGAGCAGCTCGTGGAGACCACCCAGGGACTCGCCAGGAAGGGGGAGTTCGAGACGCCGTTCCTGCGGCCCGGTTTCGCCGGCCGGGCAGAGAAATTGAGCTTCTTCTACTACGTGATCAATCCCAGCGATCAGCTCACCTCCACCTTCAAGGTGGACGTGATCCTCGACGGCAAACCGATGCCGGCGCTGGCGGAGACGGTCACCATGCCGCCTCTTCGCAACATCTACCGGGCGCTCTTTGACCGCGGCGAGAAGGACTTCCAGCTGCGCATCACCAACCAGGACGACCGCTTTCAGGAAGTCAAGGTGATCGTCGGCGCGACGGGCATTCCCGGCGCGGCGCCGCTCTTCAAGCGCGGCGATGCCGATGGCAGCGGCGGAGTGGATATCAGCGATCCGGTTGCGGTCCTGAGCAGCCTCTACCTCGGCACCGGACCGCTCGCTTGCGAAGACGCCGGCGACGCCGATGACACCGGCGCTCTGGACATCTCCGATGCCATCGCCATGTTGACGTATCAGTTCCTGGGAGGCGCCATCCCGCTGCCGGGTGCAACTGACTGCGGACCCGATCCCACCACGGACGACACCCTGGCGCCGTGCGTGCCGGCGCCGGCGGCCTGCCCATGATAAAGATTTAAATCTTTATTAACTGCAACCATCGCCCCTTGTGGCGGGTGTTCTCGAATTCCACCGCCACCGGCAGGGAGTCCGCGGGGGCTGACCGCTTCTCCCGGTCCACCTCGCGGATCAGGTACCTGGCCCTTCGCCGCTTCGCCTCCTCGAGGCTTCGGGCGATCGGCAGGTCCTCGCCAAATCCCCAGGTGATCTCTTCCCAGCTGCCGCCCAGGATGGCGACCGCAAAGGGGGCCGGATCGTTCTTTTGCAAGTGCTCCCGGAAAGCCCGGCCGATGGGCACCAGGCTGCGGGCTCTCTTGAAGTCCTGGATGAGGGGAAGGGCGCCGAGCACGAGGACCGGGATCAGAGCCAGCAGCAGGCGGCGGTAGACGGCGCCGGGCGACGCTCGCCATACCCACACGCCGCCGAGGGCTGCCGCGGCTATCCCCAGAGCCGGCCGCCACGACACTGACCGCTCCTGCCAGAGGAGAATCGCGGCAGGGGCGAAAAGGGCGGCGCTCAAAAACCGGCTAGCCCAAAAGAAAGTCCTTGAGCCGCCGAGCCGGTCCACGGCGCGGGCCGCGAGCAGGGCGAAGGGCGGGTAAATCGGCAGCGCGTAGCTCGTCTGCTTGTGGGTCATGAGCGAAAGGACGGCGAGCCCGCCCAGGAACCAGAAAAGCAGCCGCCGGATTTCGCCGGCCGCCGGGGAGGCGTCTCCTTCGCTGGATGAAACGGCCTCTACCGGATTTACCTTTCGCCGTCGCTGGATCAGCTTCTCGAGGGCCCAGAAGACCACCGGGATCACTGCCGGCGCTGCCAGGGGAAAGAAGCCGGCGACGTAATCGTAAATCGGGCCCTTGTGGGTCTCGTGGGGGACAACGGTGCTCTTGAGCATTTGCCCCACCAGCCGCCGGGTGATGGCGGGGTCCTCAACCGTCGCCCACAGCCACCAGCCGAGGCCGGGAAGAAGGCTCAAGGGCATCCACAGGGACAGCCAGCCGCGGTGCCAGGCGAAAAGGGCGAAGACCAGGCACAAGGGGGTCTTGGCGGTCAAGGCGAGGCCGAGGAGGAGCTGGGAGGCCCAGGAGACCCGGCCGCGCCGCTCGATCTCGCTGAAGCCGCGGAAGATGGCCAGGGCGGTGAGGGAGGAGTACACGATGTCCATTTCCGTTCCCCGCGCCGACAAGAAAAAGCGCGGGCAGAGGAGCAGGATGAGCCCGGCAACCAGACCGCCGCGCCAGGCCACGGCCAGCACCGCCGCGAGGGAGAGCGCCGCCGCCGGCAGGCCAGCGGCGGTGAGGTTTTCGCCGCCCAGACGCATCGACAGCGACTGCAGCCAGATCGCCAGCGGGGGCTTGTTGTGCCAGGGCTCCTGGCCGAGCTGGGGGATGGCCGTGAGGCCGGCGCGGACCATGTTGCGAGCCGAGACCGGCACGCGGGCCTCCGCCGTCTGGTCCGGCAGTTCGCCGCCGAGGTCCCAGAAGAAGAACGCGGCGGCGGCCAGGGCCAGCCCGGCTGCTTCTTTAATCCGCCGTGGGCTTGAGGCCGTTTCCAGGGCCATCTTCCTTGGCTCTCTTCTTCTGGATGAGCTGGAGGTTCCGGATGTAAATGATGGAGTTGGGGAGGTAGCCGAGGATACCGACGGGATTGCGGATGCCGACAAAATAAATCGCCAGCACCAGGCTCCCGGTGATGCTGAACCACCAGAAGGCAATGGGAATGACGCTCTCGCCGCGTTTTTCCGATACGATCCACTGGATGATGAACCGGCTGAAAAACAGCGCGTTGCCGCAAAATCCGACTACATCCCACCAGCTCCAGTCGAGCCCCAGAAAGCGCGTCCCCGAGCCGTCGAGCAGCAAATGCATTGCCGACTCCTCTCAAGATAAGATTGTTCTGGTCAGTCAAAAGCGTTGATCATATCATGTACGCGCCAAGTATCGGAACTTACATGTCCAGTTGTCAAAGGAAAACAAGATGCCAGAGAGCCTTCAGGCGCCGCTTCCACAAGCAGAGTCTGCCGCGTCGCCAGCCGCATCGCCCGAATCCGGGGCGCTGTCTCTAGATACACCCTGGTTTTTCCAGTACCGCAGCCGGCTGATCATTGCCCTCGCCGCCTTGATCGTCATCGCCTCGTGGTGGGGCCGGCCGGCGACCTGGCCTCTGGCGGCTGCCGGCCTCGCGCTGGTGGCGTTCTCCTTCTTCCTGCGGCTCTGGTCGATCCGGCAGATCGGCGGCGCTGCCCGGCGCCGGGTGCAGCCCAAGGCCAGCCAGCTCATCAACTGGGGGCCCTTCGGCTTGGTGCGCAATCCGATTTACCTCGCCAACATGGCCTTTTTCGCAGGTTTTACCGTCTTCGCCGGCCTGCCTTGGCTCGTGCCGGCGGTGGTGGGGATCCTCTTTCTCCAGTACACCTTCACGGTGCGCTTCGAGGAAAAGTTCCTGCGGGAAAAGTTCGGCCCGGCGTTTGACGAGTACGCCAAGAGCACGCCGCGCTGGCTGCCGGCGCTCCGCTGGGTGCCGCCGCCGGACGGATTCACACCGTACCCCGTTTTGAAGATGCTCAAGCGCGAGCGGAGCTTCTTGATTCAGCTCCTCGCGTGCGTGGGCTTCGCGGTCGCCCGCGCGCTGCTATAGTTCTTCCGCCTCGTACCGGATGGCCCGCTTCCTCAGCCACGCCACCCCGAACATGTCCAGCGTTGCCCGGAAGACGCGGTTCCAGACGCCGTACTTCGACTGGCCGCGGCCGCGAGGGCGGTGGTTCACCGGGATTTCCAGGACGCGGAAGCCCTGTAACACGGCGAGCGCGGGGTAAAAGCGGTGCATGCCGTTGAAAGTGGGGAAGCGCTGCGGCACCTCGCGGCGGTAGACCTTCATGGGGGCGGCCGAGTCGTTCATGCCGTCCTGGAGAAAGCGCTTGCGGATGCCGTTGGCGATCCGGGTGGAGATCTTCCGCAGCCAGGAATCCCCCCTCTTCTTTCTCCACCCGCTCGCCAGGTCGCACTCGCCGCGCTCCACCGGCCCGAAGAGCACCATCAGGTCGGCGGGATCGTTTTGCAGGTCGGCGTCGATGGTGCCGATGAACTCGCCACAGGCGGCGCGGAAGCCGGCGAGGAGCGCCGCCGACTGGCCGCGGCGCTCCTTGAGGTGAATGATCCGCAGCTCGGGACGCTCGCGCCGCAGCGCCAGCAGCCTCCTCAGCGTGCCATCGGTCGAGCCGTCGTCGATGGCGATCATTTCGAACGGCACCCCGAACTTCTGCAGCGCCGCGAAGCATTCCTCGACGAGGGGCTGGACGTTCTCCTCCTCGTTGTAGCAAGGGGTCAGCAGCGAAAGCTTGACCGGCGCGCTCAACTTTTTTCCCCAGCCGCGATCAACTTGTTGACCGTCTCGAGCTGATGGAGCAGCTCCTGGATTCGCTTCCTGGCGGCCTCGACCACCGCCGGCGGCGCCTTCTCGACGAAGGAGGGATTTTGCAGCTTCTGCTCCTCTCGCTTGACGCCGTTCTCGAGCTCCGCCTTGCGCTTGAGGAGCGCCTGCTTCTCCTTCTCGAGGTTGGCCTTGGGCACCGGGATGAAGATCTTGAAGTCGGAGAAGATCTCGGAGACCGAGCCCTCGGGCTTGGCGATCCCGGCGCCGATGTTCAGACTGGCAACCGCTCCCAGATTCCGGATCAGCGCTTGCTGCGCCTCGAAGGACTGGGCCACCGCGGCGCTGGCGCAGTCGAGGAGCACCTCCGGCGTGTCCTTGGAGGAGAGGTTGCGCTCCTGGCGGATTCTCCGCACCGCTTGAATGGCCTCCTGGATGCGGCCGAAGGTTTTCTCCACCTCGACCAGGCGGAGCGCCGGATCGGCCATGGGCCAGGGGGCGATGATCGCCGACTCCGCCGCCGCGCCGTTCCAACCCCTGCCCTCGAGGCCGCGCCGCGGCGCCACCTGGGCGAGGAGATGCCACAGCTCCTCGGTGATGAAGGGGCAGACCGGATGAAGAAGCCGCAGCGTGGCGTCGAAGACCGCCGCCAGCACTTGCCTGCAGAGCCTGGCGTCTTCCTCCGGCGGCGGGCTTCCGCCTCCCGCCCGCGCCGACAGCCTGAACTTCACCAGCTCGACGTACCAGTCGCAGAAGTCGCTCCAGACGAAGTCGCGCACCCGCTGGGCGGCGAGGCAGTACTGGAAGCCCTCCAGCGCCTGGGTGGCCTCCTGAACGGCGGCCGTGAGCCGCGACAGGATCCAGCGGTCCTCGAACTGGAGCCGCTCCGAGCGGGGCGGCCGGTCATCGATGGCCCCCGCCGCCAGCTGCTGGATGACGAAGCGGCCGGCGTTCCAGGCCTTGTTGGCGAAGCGGCGGCCGTCATCGAAGCGCTCCGGCCACAGCCGCAGGTCCTGCCCTTCCATGGACAAGGTGGCGAGGGAGAAGCGCACGGCGTCGGCGCCGTGGGGCTCGTAGGTGCCGCCGGTGTTCTCGTCGACGCCGCCGTCGATGAGCGCCACCGGATCGATGCCGTTTCCGAGGCTCTTCGACATCTTGCGCCCCTCACGGTCGAGGATGGTGCCATGGATGTAGACGTCGGAGAACGGCTCCTTTCCCAGGATGAACTCGCTCATCATCACCATGCGCGCCACCCAGAAGAAGATGATGCCGCGGTCCGTGACCAGGGTGCTGGTGGGGAAGTAGTAGGCGAGGTCCTGAGTCGGCTCGGGCCAGCCCAGGGTCGAGAAGGGCCACAGGGCTGAAGAAAACCAGGTGTCGAGAACATCCTCGTCCTGCGCCAGCGGCTCTTCCTTGCCGTAACGCCTCTTCGCCTGCTCGCGCGCCTCCGCCTCGTCGACTCCAGCGAAGGTGGCGCCGTCGGGGCCGTACCAGATGGGGATGCGGTGGCCATACCAGATCTGGCGGGAGATGCACCAGTCGCGCACGTTCTCGAGCCACTGGAAATAGTAGTCGGTGTAGCGCTCAGGGTGAAAGCGCACCCGGCAGGTCTTGGTCGCCGCGATGGCCTTTTCGGCGAGCGGCCGCATCTTGACGAACCACTGCTCCGACAGGTACGGCTCGATGACGTCGCCGGTGCGGTAGCAGTGGCCGACGTTGTGGACGTGGGGCTCGATCTTCTCGAGCAGGCCGGCGTCAGCCATGGCCTGCACCACCGCTTCGCGGGCGCGGAACCGGTTCATGCCGGCGAAGCGGCCGCCGTTCTCGTTGATGATGCCGTCGGGATTGAGGATGTTGACCCGCTCGAGCTTGTGCCGCTCGCCGATGCGGAAGTCGGCGGGGTCGTGGGCCGGCGTCACCTTGACCGCGCCGGTGCCGAAATTGAGGTCGACCTCCCAGTCTTCCACCACGGGGATCTCGCGGTCGACGAGCGGGAGGAGCAGCTTCTTTCCGACCAGGTCGCGGTAGCGCGGATCCTCCGGGTGCACCGCCACGGCGGTGTCGCCGAGCATGGTCTCCGGGCGGGTGGTGGCGATGACCACGTGCCGGCCGGCCTGGCCGGCCACCGGGTAGCGGAAGTGCCAGAGGTGGCCCTTGGTCTCCTCGTACTCCACCTCGTCGTCGCTCAAGGCCGTGCGCAGGGCCGGGCACCAGTTGACGAGGTAGCGGCCGCGGTAAATGAGGCCGTCGCGGAAAAGCTTGACGAAGACCAGCCTCACCGCCCGCGAGAGCCCCTCGTCCATGGTGAAACGGGCGCGCTCCCAGTCGCAGGAGGAGCCCAGCTTGCGGAGCTGGAGGAGGATGCGCTCGCCGTACTTCTCCTTCCAGGCCCAGATGCGCCGCAGCAGCTCCTCGCGGCCTAACTGGTGCCGGGTTTTATTCTCCTCCTTGTGGATCATCTTCTCGACGGCGGTCTGGGTGGCGATGCCGGCGTGGTCGGTGCCGGGGACCCACAGCGCCTCGAAGCCCTGCATGCGCCGCCAGCGGATGAGGATGTCCTGCAAGGTGTTGTTGAGGGCGTGGCCCATGTGGAGGGCGCCGGTGACGTTGGGCGGCGGGATGACGATGGTGTAAGGCTTCTTGCGAGGTTCCGGGGTGGAGTGAAAGTAGCCTCTCTCGATCCAATGGGCGTACCAGCGCCGCTCGACCGGCAGCGGGTCGTAGCGGGTGGGGAGGTCCGCGAAGTTGGCGGCGGTCGGAGTGGTCATGGCTGAATTGTCTGGCTCCAAAAATCAGCAAATAAAAAGAGAGTGAAGAATTTTATACCGAATCCTTCACTCTCTCTATATCGAAATTGGTCTTGAAAAAATATCAGCCGTGGAAGATCTTCTTCGCCGAGCCGACGATTTCCTTGGCTTTTTCCTCGGAAACCTCATCGGCTGCGAAGTTCTCGACCACCTTCTTCCCCTTGTAGATCAAGATGGTGTGCTTGACTTTATCGTTGATTTGGTAAGCCCCGGGAGCCTTCTTGCCGTCGGCGTTGACGGTGAGGGGGATCTTGAGGTTGTGCTCCTTGGCCACCGCGGCGAGCTTCTCGTGGGCCGCTTTCTTGTCATCCGCCAGCAGGACGACAAAAGCTTTGGCATCCTTCGCATCCACAACCGCCTTGTCGATTTCCTTGACCAGACCGGTCAAGCCCTTGTCGATCTCCTTGGTGAAGATGAGAGCGACAGGTTTATCGCCGAAATTTCAGACATAGCAGAGCTGCTTGCCCTTGTTGGGTCCGGTGACATCCTCGACCTGGAAAGCGGCGCAGGCCTTTCCCTTGCCGATTCCGGACTCCACCTTTTCGTGCTTCTCCTTCTTCTCCTTGTCGGCTCCCGCCTTGCCTTTTTCCTTGTCGGCGGCGATGAGCCCGGCGGAGAAGAGGAGAGCGGCCAGAATTGCGGTGAAACGCAACATCGCGTGTCTCCTCCTTTCACAAGACACAGGTGTAAAAAACTCCGATTTCGCGGTCTGGAACACTCCAGCCCAGCTTCAAAATCGGTCCATCCAAGGCTTGAAACGTTTCAGAAATAGAAATGGTTTCCGAAAAATGTGACGTTGTCAAGGATTTACTTATTCAAGCCTCTTTCAGCGGACGGCGATCGGCCGCAGGGTGAATCCCGCCACCGCGCCGCGGATCTTGTTGACCAGGCAGATGTAGGTGAATCGGTAGACCTTGTCGCGGGCGAGATCCTCGAGGTAGTGAAACTCGCCGATGTGCACTCCCTGCTCGATCAAAAGATAAAGGTGCGCCGGCATGAAGCTCGAGGCCTCCGGATCGGCGGGGGCTACTTCCAGGCCGGAGGTGTCGGCTCCTATCAGGACCGCCCCTTTCTCCTCGACCAGCCATTTCGCCGATTCAAGGTTGATGCCGGCAGAGTCGTACCCGCCGAGGACCTGGTGGTTCGAGCCGTTTTCGCCCCAGTGGCGGAGGGCGCCGGTGCGGATGAAGACCGCCTCGCCGGGGTGGAGGTCTTCCTTCTCCCACTCGAGGGCCGCCTTCAGGTCCGCCGGCGTGATGGCGGTATGGGGCGGCAGCTGTTCGAGGCCTTTCTGGCCGGCAACGTCGATGAGCACCGCCTGGACGGCGATGGGCGGAATGGTGGTCGCATCGCAGCGGCGGATGCCGAAGTCACCGCCAAAATCCGCTTCCTTGAAGCCGTTGTACCAGTGGTTGTCCGCGCCCATGGTGACGTGGCCGAGGCCGTCGATCTGGGTCGCGACGTTGTCGCTGATAAAGAGGGCGCAGCTGTGCCAGGCGCTTTTCGAGGGGTTCTTGTGGCCTTGCGGCTTATCCCCCTGGCGCTGCACCCCCTCGGGCGAGCGAAAGGTGATGATCTCGCCGGGGCTGTGGCCCGGCCACTTGTAGGACTCCCGGTCGTAAGCGACGCCGAGGTCGTAGATCTTCCCTTTCTCGATGCGGCGGAAGGTGGCGAGGCGCGTGGAGTCGGTGAGGGCGTTCAGGGAGCCGGCCTCGTCGTCCTTCCCCCAGATCCAGCCCCAGCCCTTGCCGCGCGCCCAGCCGGAAATTGCGGCGGGCTGGTCGTCCAAAGTCGCCGCGGCGAGGCCCCAGATCGCCGCCGCGCCTGAAAAAATGGTGATAAAAATCGCGGTTTTATGTTTCATGGCTCTTTCCTATAATGCGGGCTTCGCCCGCGACCGAGCTATCCGCAACTTCCCCGCAGGATGCGGAGAAGTTGCGGAGGAAGAATAATTATTCATGTTCTCCCAGGCCCGGCTTGAGGAGCCGCGCGTCGAAGACCGGACCCTCAAGGCAGATCCTGCGGTTGTAGTAGGCCCCGCCCAAGCTCTTCTGGATCGGCACCACGCAGGCGAAGCAGATCCCGAAGCCGCAAGCCATGCGCGCCTCGACGCAGATCTCGCACCAGAGCTTCCTCTCGATGGCGACGCGGCGCAAGCTCTCGTTCATGGCGGTGGGGCCGCAGCCGTAGATGGTGATCCGCCGCGGGTCGCCTCCTTTCAGGTCGCGGTCGAGGAGGTGCTCGAGGAGGCCCGTGACCAGGCCGTGGAAACCCGCCGAGCCGTCGTCGGTGGAGACCTCGGAGCGGATGGGCAGCTTGCGGAACTCCTCGATGCCCTGGAGCTGATCCGCCGCCCGCGCCCCCATGCAGAGGATGACCTGGGCGGGGCGCTCTCGAGAGGCGCAAAGCTCCCGGGCGAAAAAGTAAAGCGGTGCCACGCCGACCCCGCCGCCGACGAGCAGGGCGGTCGCTCCGGCCGGAGGCGGCGTGAAGCGGTTGCCGAAGGGGCCGATCACGTCGGCGTGCGCCGGCGGCGAGCCCCCTTCCTCGGGCAGCTCGGGCAGCTCGGGCAGCGCCGCCATCCAGCGCGTGCCGCGCCCGGTGGCGATGTAGAGGAGGTCGTAGGTCCCGGCCGCAGGATCGGCGTCGTAGACGCTGAAGGGCCGGCGCAGCAGCGGATCGTAGCTCCCCGGCACGGCGCAAAGGACTTCAACGAAGGAGCCCGGCGCCGCGGCGCGGGCGATGGCGGGCTCCTCGAGGCGCAGGAGGAGCCAGCCCGGGCCCACCTTGCGGTTAAAAACGACGCGCGACGGGCCCGCTTCCGGGATCTGGCGCCGGCACGGGACGGGGGTGCTTTCCAGGGTCATGACTTCACTTCTTTTTCATGGCATGTTCGCGGATCGCCGCCGGAAGGAAGTCCACCAGGTCGCCGGCCGTGAGCGAGGTCTCGCCCAGCTCGGCGGCGGCGAGGTCGCCGGCGCGGCCGTGAAGATGCGCGGCCAGGCGCGCCGCCTCGAAGGGCGGGAAGCTCTGGCCGAGGAGGGCCACGAGGATTCCAGCCAGCACATCGCCCGATCCGGCGGTGGCCATGCCGGCATTGCCGGTCTGGTTGATGGCATAGCGCTCGCGGTCCACGATGACCGTGCGATGGCCTTTCAGGACCAGGACGCCGCCGCGCTCCTCGACGAATCGCCGCGCCGTCTCGAGCCGCTCCGCGTCGCCCCTCGGCATGAGGCCGGTGAGCCGCTGAAACTCGCCGGGATGGGGAGTCCAGATGCGGTCGTCGCGCGGCGGGATCGCCGCAGCGGACAGGCCGGAGGCGAGGTTCAAGGCGTCGGCGTCGACGATCACCGGACCGCCGGCGTGAACGATCAGCTCGAGAACCAGGCGGCCGCGGCCGGAAACGCCGAGGCCGGGACCGACCAGGCAGGCGTCGTAGGCGAGCGGCTCGTCCGTCCCCAGCTTCTCTCCCAGGGCGGTCCAGTCGGTGTAGACCGCTTCGACGGCGCCGGCGGCGACGATGGGGATGACCTCGGTGTCGGTGAGCACGGTGACGAGCCCGGAGCCGGCCCGGTAGGCGGCTCGCGCCGCGAGCACGGCGGCGCCGGGCATGAAAGGGGAGCCGGCGGCGATGAGGACGCGCCCGTAGAGGCCCTTGTGGGAATCGGGGGCCCGCGGCGGGATCGCCGGCAGGTCGCGGACCTCTTTCAAGGGAGCTTTCTCGCCCGCCATCGCTCAGTCTTTCCCCTCGCGGCGGCGGTTGATGAGGGCGGCGAGGTAGCCGGCGCCGAAGCCGTTGTCGATGTTCACTGCCGCGACACCGGCCGCGCAGCTGTTGAGCATGGTGAGGAGCGGCGCCAGCCCGCCGAAGCTGGCGCCGTAACCGACGCTCGTCGGCACGGCGATGACCGGCGCCTCGGCGAGCCCGCCGACGACGCTGGCGAGGGCGCCTTCCATTCCGGCGACGACGACCAGGACGTTCGCGGCCATGATCCGCTCGGTCTGGTGGAGCAGGCGATGGATGCCGGCGACGCCGGCATCGTAAACGGTCTCGACGCGGGCACCCATGATTTCGGCGGTCACCCGAGCCTCTTCGGCTACCGGGATGTCGGAGGTGCCGGCGCTGATCATCAGCACCATGCCGGCGCCGGGCTTCTTCTCGCCACGCTCGACGGTGACGCAGCGGGCCTGGTCGTGATACCGCGCCTCCGGCGCCACGCCGCGAATGGCCTCGAAGTCGCCGGGGCCGGCGCGGGTGGCGAGGAGGAGGTCCGAGTGGTCAAGAATGGTCCGCGCGATCTGAGAAATCTGCTGCGGCGTCTTCCCCTGGCAGAAGATGACCTCGGGGAAGCCGCAGCGCACGCCGCGATGGGAGTCGACTTTGGCAAAGGGCAGCTCGGCAAACGGCAGGTGCCGCATCTCCTGCAAGGCCTCATCGACCGGCAAGGATCCGGAGCGCACTTTCTCCAGCAGCTTCTTCAAACTCTCTTGGTTCATGGCGTAGCGGGCATTATAGCGAGGATAAATCGCCGCGGCGACGATTTATTTGCCCCCCAGCCGTTTGAGAAATCTGGGGATATCCTGCTTATAGATTTTCTTGAGGATCTGGGCCTTCTGGAGAACGAGTTTCAGTTTAGGGGCCTCCAGCTCAAAGCCGTAGGCATGGCGGAAGACGTGCCGGAAGCGAAGCAACTCGTTAAGGCATTCGAAAGCCGATTCAGACACCAGGGCTGGCCTGATGCCGGGAAGGTCCACTTTCATCCGGCTCATGAGTTCCTGATGCCAGCGGTTCCGGCCGGAGACCTGGTTTTCGAAATGATCGGCCACGATCTTGAAGAGGTCTTCAAAGGCGCAGTAGAGGTTGTGGAGCTGGTACGCCAGGCTTTCAAGGGCCTGCGGGTTTTTAGCATACCCCTTTTTCCGCCGGGCGATCTTTTTGAAGACCGCATCGATCAGCTTCAGCTGGCCGGATAGATCCGCCTTGAGCAGGCTCAGCTTTTCTTCTTCCATTCGATTGCCGCTTCGAGAATACGTTGGTTGAGGTGGGGTCGTTTTTTCAGCTGCTCCACCTGGAGCACATCTACCTCGCGGCCCATGCACTCAGACAGCTCGGCCCCGAACCGGAATAAGTATTCATCACTCAGCCCTGAAACCGCAAGATCGATGTCGGAATTTTTGTGGAATCGCCCTTTTTTCGCCAGCGAGCCGAAGATGTAGGCCTGGCTGAAGCCATATTTTTCCGCCAGCCTGGGCAAGATCCGCAAAAGCTTCCTGATGGCCGAATGCCTGGCTTTTTCGTTTTCTTGCTTTTCCCGGCGGAGGCTGCGGTCGAGGAGGGTGGTCTTGAACGCTCGAGACATGACTCTTGATTATATCCGTTTCGAGCGAATACACCCGCCATAATGCGGGCTTCGCCCGCAACCTAAAATAAAAAGATTCTTCTTCCTGCCTTCGTGGTGATAAATTACCGGGTTCCCGTAATCTCATCGCCGGGCCGGCCCGGTCATCGTATGCTTCTTCGACTTTGTTTTCTGAACGGGTAAATTCTCGCTTTGGCAGTTTCAGATTATCGGTTCACGTGACAGAAAATCCGTCGAATCCTGAGTGTCCGGCAGGCTTGGCGAATCCATCCAGTCCAGCTTCGCCGGAAGAGAAGGGCGCTCCTCCATCGCCGCCGCCGATGCGACAGCCCGGCGAGGTGATCGATCTGCGCTACCGCGTCGTGAAAGAGCTGGGGAGCGGAGGCATGGGCTCGGTCTTCCTGGTCGAAGACCTTCTCAACGCCAATCGCCTGCTGGCCCTCAAGCAGCTGCGCCGGGACCGCGCCGGCGCCAAAAGCGCTTCCATTTTGAAAAATGAGTTCCTGGCCTTGTCGCAGCTGATCCACCCAAACCTGGCGCGGGTTTTCGACTTCGGCCACGATCGCCGGACCTCGGAGTACTTCTTCACCTCGGAGTACGTCGATGGGATTCAACTCCTCAAGGCGACGCGCCATCTCAACATGAAGGACCGGGGCGAGCTGCTCAAGCTGCTCGGCTTGTTCGTCGACATCCTGCGCGCCCTCGAGTTCATCCACTCGCGCGGCCTGGTGCACGGCGACATCAAGCCCGGAAACATCCTGGCGGCCGCGAAACCGCCGGCCTCGGAAGGCGCCGGCGGCGAGGGGGGAGTCGTGGTCAAGCTGATCGACTTCGGCTTGACCAAACGGGAGAAGGACTTCGGCGGCAAGAAGATCTTCGGCACCTCCTATTACATCGCTCCGGAGACCATCCTGGGGGTGCAGGTCGACCGCCGCACCGACCTCTACTCCCTGGGCATGGTGCTCTTTCAGGTCCTGACCCGCGCCTTGCCGTTCCAGGGCCAGTCCAACCTCGCCATCTTGAAATGGCATCTCGAGACCGAGCCGCTGCCGCCCCAGTATTACGATCCCGCGGTGCCGGAGGAGTTCAGCCGCATCCTGCTGCGCCTCTTGCAGAAGAAGCCGGCGGACCGGTATCCAAGCGCCAACGCGGTCATTCAAGACCTCAACCAGCTGTTTTCGGCCCAGTTCCCGCTCGAGACTCCGGAGACCATCCGCAGCTATCTGAAAAGCTCCCCGTGCCTTTTCCGGGCCCAGCAGCTCGAGGAGTTCAAGAGCCTTTTCCACACCGTTTTCAAGGTGGGCTCCCTCTCCCCCGAGGAAGGGACGAACCTTTCGCCGTCCCTTCCCGAGGCCGCTCGCGATGGCGATCACGAGCTGCCGCCCCCTCCCGCCAGCCGGTTCTTCCTGATCCGCGGCGAGCCGGGGATCGGGAAGCGCCGGCTGGTCAAGGAATTCAAACGCTACGTCGAGATCCAAGGCGTCAATTTCATCAAGCTGACCTTCCAGAAGGCGGCGGCGGCGGAGAAGAAGAACCTCAAGCGCTTTCTGATGAAGTTGTTCCATTTGCTCTCGGGACAATCGGGGGGCAAGCCGGGGCCTTTTGACCGGCCGCTGGAGCTGTACTTGAAGTGGCTGGGGCAGGCCGGCGGACCGGCGGCGCCCCCGGCTGAGGGCGGACCAGCCCTTCCGCTCGTGCCCGTGAGCCCGCCCGATTGCCTGCCAGCCCTGGCGAAGGGATTGCTGGAGGCCTGCCAGAAGACCCCTCTGGTGCTGGTTTTTTTTCAGCTCGAGCACGCCGAGGAGGAGTTCCTGAAAATCCTCCGGACCGTGATCGAGCTTATCGTCAAGAACGACCGCCCCCAGGCGCAGATCCTGTTTCTCGCCGCCGTGCGCGAGGATGAGCTGGAAACCCCGGCCATGCGCCGCCATCTCCTGGCCCCGGAAATCCGCAGCCACTTGCGGGAGATCGCCCTGGAGCGGTTCGACCGCGAGGAGCTCGAGCGGGTGGTCGAGTCGATGTTCGGCCCGCGGCAGTTCCCTCCAGAGTTCCTCGGCCGGCTCTATGAGGAGAGCGATGGCAATGCGGGCGTGCTGCATGAGATCCTCGAGTACTTCATCGGCAACCAGAAGCTGGCGCGGTCGCTGGAGGGCTGGAAGTACACCGGCGACATCGAGAAGGAGTACATCCCCGCCAAGATGCGCCGCGAGCTCAAGGCCCGCATCCACAACCTCGATCCTGAGGCCCGGCAGTTAGGCTTGTCTTTTGCCGTTTACGGAAACGCCTGCGAGCTGGCGGTGGCGACGCAGCTCGCCGGCATCCAGCCCGGCAAGATCATCCAGACCCTTCTCACCCTCAAGAAGGAGCGCTTGCTGCGCGACGATGGCGAAGGCAAGACGGACCGCTTCTCCTTCACCCATCGCAGCGCCAGGGACATCTTTTACCAGATGGCGACCCAGGAGGAGCGCTTGAAGATCCACCTGCGTGCGGGGGAACTGCTCGAGGAGCGACTGCGGCAGGGCCAGGAAGATGATCCCCGCAAGCTGGCCTACCACTTCCTGCGAGCCGGCAAGTCGGAAAAAGGCATCCGGTACGGCCTCGCGGCGGCCAAGCGATACACCTCCATCTTCCATCCCCGCAAGGCCATTGAAATTTACCGCGAGGTGCTCGAGCAGTGCCTGGACGACCAGCCGCTTTACTTCGAGCTCAACTACCAGCTGGCCCGTCTGGAGTCGCTGGTGGGGAACACCCGGGTGGCGATGCTTATCCTCCAGAGCCTGCAGGAGCTGCCGGGGCCGGTCCTGGCCGGTTCGCCGGACTGCGAGGCCTCCCAGGCCGATGTCCTGATCGAGCTGGCCGACGCCGAACGCCGCCTGGGCGAGTACCGCAAGAGCGGGCAGCACTTTCAGGAGGCCTACGAGCTGCTGAAGGGGAAAGGGACCACTCCCAGCCTGCTGCGCCTGCTTTTGGGATTCGCCACCTTGTTCAGGGACCGCGGCAGCTTCGTGGAAAGCTTGCGCTACTGCGAGCGCGTGGAGGCCTCTCAGCCGGTGATCACCGACCTGGTCTTCAAAGGTCATCTCCATCTTCGGACGGCGGAGAACCACCTGCAGCTGGGGAACAGCCAGGAGGCGCTGCAGTACTACCGCACCGGGCTCAAGCTCCTCGATGGGCGCAACGAGGCGGGCTTTGTCGCCCTCACCTTGTACTATCTCGGCGGGTACTTCTATTGCAGCGGCAAGTTCGAGAACTCCCTCAAGCAGTACCGGCTTTGCTCTACCCTGATGCGCAAGCTGGGCTTGCTGCAGCACGAGGCAGACTGCCATCGGCATCTCGGCGCCCTCCATCTCCTCTTGAACCAGCCGGGGAAGGCCCGCCTTGCCCTCGATCATGCGCTGGAACTTTACGAGCAGACGGAGGACGCCTGGGGTTCCCTGGAGGTGCTCAAACATTTAGGAGAAGCCCATCGCCTGTTGGGGCGCTACGAGGAGGCGGAGACGTTTCTGGGCCAGGCCCTGGGAGCCAATGACAAGCTGGAGAATCCCAAGAGCTTCCGGGAGATCTGCTTCACCTGCTCGCGCATCTGCATCGACCGCGGGGACCTGCCCAAGGCCTCGAAGTACCTGGGCCTGCCGCAGAAAAAGCCCAACCCGCAGTGGGACGAGCATGAGATGATGGTCCTCAACAACCTCGAGCTGCAATGCCATATCGCCCTGCAAGGGGGGAACTTCCAGAACGCCCTGGACCTGGCGGCGCGGGGCATCATTTACTTCCAGGAAGTCAAGAATCAGATGCTGGCCGTCCCCATCCTGGAGTTGCGCGCCCAGCTGTATCTGCTGCTAGGCAAGTATTCCGAGGTCGACCGCACCCTCAATCAGCTGAAGGAGGTCGGCCGGCGCCTCCTCCTGCCCGTGGTGGAGGGGCGGGCGCTGCTCCTGGAAGGGAAGATCCTCCTGAGCAGCGGCGACTTCAAGGGTTCCTGCAGCGCCTTCGACAAGGCCCTGGCCATTTTCAAGGAGAAGCAGAGCGAGCGGGATCTGGCTCAGATTTATCTGGAGTACGGCCTGGCGCTGCTCAAGCATGGACTGGGACCGGCCGGCGCCGCGGGCAGCGCCGGCGGCAACAGTCCTGTCGAGCAAATTTACGTCTTCTTCGAGGAGGGATTCTACCTGACCAAAAAATTGAACCTCATTTACCTGCGCTGCCGCTACCTCATGGCCATGGGAAGGCTGGAGGCGCAGATCAAGGAAGGAGACAGCGCGCGGGCGGAGCGATACCTGCAAAATGCCGAAAAGCTGGCCCGGCAGTTCCAGTTCATGGACCTCATCTGGCAGATTTACTACCTGCAGTCCGACTTTTACTTCAAGCGGGGATTCTCCGAGGCCGGGCAGGAGGCCCTGTCCGAGGCGGTCAGGTTCCTGGGATCCCTGATCCAGGGCATTCCCGGCGCCTTCCGGG
Organism: Planctomycetota bacterium; assembly: GCA_016209605.1. Taxonomy (GTDB): domain Bacteria; phylum Planctomycetota; class UBA8108; order UBA8108; family JACQVS01; genus JACQVS01. The sequence continues at coordinate 10,222 of JACQVS010000265.1, read as the reverse complement.
AAAGTTATCTGAGCACCTCCGGGGCTCAAGACCTCTACTTGCTTTACGAGCCCGAGAAGGGAAAGGCCTGATTGATTTTCCGGGATTTCCTCTGTCGCGGGCGAAACCCTACCACTATAATTTCCGTTTTTGAAACAGTTGAGCAGGCTTCCATCGCCCCCGGCATAGAAATCCGGCGCGGGGGAAGCGCTGTTTCCTGGCCATGAAAATGAGATTTCAAAGTCGAGGTTTAAAATGGAAAGCACTTCCGGCTGGATCCAGCGGACCCACACCTGTGGAGACCTGAGGAAGACGCATGCCGGCCAAAAAGTGGTGTTGAACGGCTGGGTGGAGAGCCTTCGCGACCACGGCAGCCTGAGGTTCATCGATCTCCGCGACCGCTACGGCATCACCCAGGTGATCCTCGATGTGAACGGCCCTTACCAGCAAGTCCTGCCCGATCTCCGCCCCGAGTACGTCCTTTCCGTCCAGGGGAAGGTCCGCATCCGCCCCGACGGCATGGCCAATCCCAGGATCGAAACCGGGGAGGTGGAGCTGGTGGCCGAAGGCTGCCAGATCCTCAATCCTTCCCGCACTCCGCCGTTCGAAATCGCCGAGTTGGCGGCGGCCGATCAAAACGAGGAGATCCGCCTCAAGTACCGCTACCTGGACTTGCGCCGCCGCACGGTGCAGAAGAACATCCAGTTGCGCTACCGGGTGACGCGCGCCATCCGCAACTTTCTCGAGTCGGAAGGCTTCCTGGACCTGGAAACCCCTTTCCTGACGCGCAGCACGCCGGAGGGGGCGCGCGACTTCCTGGTCCCCTCGCGCCTGCAGCCGGGAAACTTCTATGCCTTGCCCCAGTCGCCGCAGCTCTACAAGCAGATCTACATGATCGCCGGCTTCGACCGCTACTACCAGATCGCCCGCTGCTTCCGCGATGAGGACCTGCGAGCCGACCGCCAGCTGGAGTTCACGCAAGTGGACATCGAGATGGCCTTCGTCAAGGAAAACGATGTCATCTCGCTCGTCGACCGCCTGCTGGCTCGGGTCTTCAAGGAGATCCTCGGCAAGGAGCTGAGGCTCCCCCTGCCGCGCCTGAGCTACGACGAGGCGATGAGCGAGTACGGCAAGGACGCTCCCGATGTCCGCTTCGACTTGAAGCTCTTCGACTTGACCGAGGCGGTGAAGGGCCTGGATTACCAGGTGCTGAAGAAGGCCATCGCCGGCGGGGGATCGGTGCGGGGCCTCTGCCTCTCCGGCGGCAAGACCTTGTCGCGCAAGGAAATCGATCAGGGCGAGGAGCTGGTGAAGCGGGCCGGCGCCAAGGGGCTTTTGTGGCTCAAGCTCGAGTCCGATGGCCCCAAGGGCCCCTTCGCCAAGTTTCTCGATCCCGAAGCGCTGCATCGCCTCCGGGCCGCGGCCCAGGCCTCAACCGGCGACCTGATCCTGATGGTGGCCGACCAGGACCGGATCGCCTTGACTTCCCTGGGCCTCCTGCGCCTCGATCTCGGCCGCCGGCTGAACCTCATCGACCCCAGCCGCTCGGAGCTGCTGTGGGTGGTCGACTTTCCTCTCGTCGAGTGGAACGAAGAGGAGAAGCGCTGGGCGGCCTGCCACCACCCCTTCACCTCCCCCAAAGAGGAGCACGAGGAGCTGCTCTCCAAGGATCCGGGCCGGATCAGGGCGCGGGCTTACGACATCGTCTATAACGGCTTCGAGCTCGGCGGCGGCAGCATCCGCATCCACCGCCAGGACGTCCAGCAGGCCCTCTTCGACGTCCTCCAGATCACCAAGGAGGAGGCGCAGCAAAAGTTCGGCTTCCTCCTCGATGCCCTCTCCTACGGCGCCCCGCCCCACGGCGGCATCGCCCTGGGCCTGGACCGCTTCGTCATGCTGCTGGCCGGGGCCGAGACCATCCGCGAGGTCATCCCCTTCCCCAAGACGGCGAGCGGCACCTGCCCGATGACCGGCTGTCCAGGGCCGGTCTCCGAGCTGCAGCTGCGGGAGCTGCGCCTCCGGCTGGAGCCGGGGGCCGGACCGGCGCCGCCAGGCGGAGCGGGAGAGCTGGTTTCAAAATGAAGCTTGGTGGCTGGAGTCGGAAGAGGATCTGGAAAAGCGCGCTAAATTCCATTGACTACAATTTTGTATTTAGGTTAAACTTTTCGGGGCTTCAGCGCTCCGTGTGGGGCGCGTCAAGGCTTTTGTCTTCTTATAAGGAGGTGCGTTTATTTATCCACAAAATCCGAGCGACAGGTTCAGGATCAACAGGGACCGCGGCGGCTTGAGAGTGATCGACCGGCCGCGGCCCGGCCTCATCCGCCTGATCGACGAAAACGGCGAGCAGGTCGGGGTCATGCAAATTATCGAAGCGCTGGCCATCGGCAGCGATCGCGGCCTGGACCTGGTGGAAGTGGCTCCCCAGTCCGATCCGCCCATTTGCAAGCTGATGGACTACGGCAAGTACAAGTACCAGCAGAAAAAGAAGACCCACAAGCAGAAGAAGACGGTCACGCGGCGCAAGGAAATCAAGCTCCGGCCCAAGACCGACGAGCACGACTTGCAGGTCAAACTGGGCCATGCCCGTCGCTTTATTGAAAAGGGGCACAAGGTCCTGGTCACCATGGTGTTTCGCGGCCGGGAGACGGTCCATCTCGATCTTGGGAAGCAGCTCATGACCAAGTTCGCGGATACCCTGATGGACATCGCCAAGGTGGAGCAACTGCCGGCGCGCGAGGGGCGGAACCGCATGAACATGGTGCTGACGGCCAAGTAACGGCGCTTCCGGGGCATCGGGATCGCATCCCCTCGGAGGCTTGAAGCCGACAAAACGCCCGAAACTTTTTCTTGCCTTTTGCAGGCATGCGGTAAAATAGGAACTTTTTCTGCAGATTCCGTTCGCGGCCGAAGGCGCCGGCCTCTCTGGCCAGTAGAATGGCTGGCCAGTAGAATGGCTGGCCGGTGGAATGGCCGTTTGACGAGGCCGGACTGGCCCCTTAACAATGAACCCGGTTCAACTATGCCCAAGTTAAAAACGAACAAGAGCACCGCCAAGCGATTCAAGGTCACCAAGCACGGCAAGATCCTCCGCAAGCGCGCCGGCAAGGGGCATTTGCTCTCGGGCAAGTCGCGCAAGCGGAAACGCCACCTCAAGAAGACGGTGGTGGCCCACAAGGTGGAAGTCAAGCGCTTGAAGAGGCTGTTAGGCCTGATAGGATGAGAGGGAATCGGAGATGCGTGTAAAAAGTTCAGTTCCAAAGCTTCGTAGGAAAAGACGGCTCCTTCGCAAGGTCAAAGGGTATCGCGCCGCCCGCGGCAAGCTGACGCGGATGGCGAAGCAGTCGCAAACCCGCTCCGAGGTTTACGCCACCAAGCATCGCCGGCGCAAGAAGCGGGAGATCCGCCGCCTCTGGATCTTGCGTATCAACGCGGCGTGCCGCAACCGGGGCATCAGCTACAGCCGCTTCATGAACGGGTTGAAGAAGGCCAGGATCGAGCTGGACCGCAAGTCGCTCTCCGAGCTGGCCATCCGCGACATTCAAGGTTTCGACCAGCTGGTCGAGGCGGCGAAGCAGGCGGGCTGAGTTGTTCAACAGCTTTAAACAGTGAATTTTGATTGAGCCGGTAATGTCCATCCTCCATGCCATCGAAAGCGTTCGCGCCGAGTTTCAGCGGACTCTCCGGGCGGTGCTGGAGGAGGCCGGAAAGAACGCCGCTGCGGGAGGGGGGCCCGGCGGGATCGAGAGCTTGCGCGTCCGGTTCCTGGGCAGGAAGGGCCAGGTGACGGCGCTCATGGCGCGGCTCAAGGAGGCCAGCGCCGAGGAGCGCCCGCAGGTGGGGAAGGCACTCAACCAGCTGCGCCAGGAGATCGAAGAGGGGATTCAGAAAACCCAGGATTCGCTGGAGGCGCTGGCCTGCGAGGAGGAACTGCGCTCCGAGTGGGTGGACATAACCCTTGACCTCGAGCGCCGGCCGCTGGGCAGCCTCCATCCGCTGACGCGCATCCAGTACGATCTCGAGGACGCCTTCACTTCCATGGGCTTTGAAGTTCTGGATGGCCCTCACGTCGAGACCGACTATTTCAACTTCGAGGCGCTCAACATCCCGGCGCACCATCCGGCCCGCGACATGCAGGATACCTTTTACCTGGAAGACGGCAACTTGCTCCGTACGCACACTTCTCCCATTCAAGTCCGCGGCATGATGCGCCTGCGGCCGCCGTTCAAGATCATCGGCCCTGGCAAAGTCTTCCGTTGCGAGCGCATCGACGCCAGCCATGAGGTCACCTTCCACCAGCTCGAGGGGATGATGGTCGACCGCGACATCAAGGTGGCGCACCTCATCTATTTCGGAAAGGCGCTCTTGTCGCGCATTTTCAAGAAGGAGGTCGAGGTCCGCCTTCGCCCCGGCTATTTCCCCTTCGTCGAACCCGGCTTCGAGCTCGATATCCGCTGCCTCATCTGCGGCGGCCCCGGCTGCCAGGTGTGCAAGGGGGTCGGCTGGGTGGAGCTGCTCCCCTGCGGCCTGATCCATCCCAACGTCTTGCGCTCCGGCAAGATCGATCCGGAAGAGTACTCCGGCTTCGCCTTCGGGCTGGGCCTGGACCGGCTGGTGATGATGAAGTTCCAGATTGACGACATCCGGCACCTGCACAGCGCCGATCTGCGGTTTTTGAAGCAGTTTCCTTGACCCATGTACATTTCCCTGAACTGGGTGCGCGAGTTCTGCCCCTTCCAGACGTCCGAGCCTCCTCTCCGCGTCGGCGAGCGGTTTTCGCTCTCGACCGCCGAGGTGGAGGGGGTGCACGGGCGCGGCGAGAACCTGCGCCTCATCGTCGCCGCCCGCGTTCTGGAAGCGCAGCCGATCGCCGGAAGCGACCACCTCACCCAGGTGCAGGTGGAGATCGCCAAAGGAAGCCGGCTGGCGGTCGTCTGCGGCGCGCCGAACGTGCGGGCCGGCATGCTGGCGCCGCTGGCCCTGCCGGGGACCCGGATCGGCGACCAGGTGATCGCCAGGACCTCCATCCGCGGGGTTCTCTCGGAAGGCATGCTACTTTCCGAGGCCGAGCTGGGATTTACGGACCGCCACGAGGGGATCCTTGAGCTGCCGGCCCGGTGCTCCCCCGGGACGCCCCTCGACCAGGTGTTCCCGGCTGACGTCGACATCCTCCTCGAGATCGACAACAAGTCCCTGACCCACCGGCCCGACCTGTGGGGGCACTACGGCATCGCCCGCGAGTTCTCGACCATTTACCGAGTGCCGCTCAAGCCGTACGCCGCCGATGAAAGCCTGGCCGCGGCCGCTGGCAGCCCCGAGGTGGCGGTCCGCATCGAGGCGGGCCAGGCCAGCGAGCGCTGCCGCCGCTACTGCGGCCTGCGCATCGACGGCGTGCGCGTCGGGCCATCGCCCGACTGGCTGCAGCATCGCCTCTTTGCCGTCGGCAGCCGCCCCATCAACAACATCGTCGATGTCACCAATTACGTCCTCCACGAGCTGGGCCAGCCGCTGCACGCCTTTGACCGCCAGAAGATCCGCGGCTCGAAGATCATCGTCCGCATGGCCCGCGAGGGGGAACTCTTCAAGCTCCTCGATGGGCGCGAGGTGGCGCTCTGCGCCGAAGACCTGCTCATCGCGGACGGAGCGGGGCCGGTGGCCCTGGCCGGGGTGATGGGCGGGGAAAACTCCTCGATCGGCGATGGAACGACCTCCCTTTTCCTCGAGTCGGCCAACTTCAACGCCGCCAGCGTCCGCAAGTCGAGCCTGCGCCACGGGCGCACCGAGTCCTCGGCGCGTTTCGAGAAGTCCCTCGATCCCCTGCAGGCGCGGGCCGGCATCCTGCGGGCGGCGCGAATGATCCTCGATCTCTGTCCCGGCGCCACGGTCGTCGGCCCGCTCCAGGATCCCGGCTTCCGGCCGCCGGAACCCTTGACCATTCCCCTCGAGCCGGAGTTCATTTCCCATCGCCTGGGAAGCGCCATCGGCGCCGGCGAGGTCAAGGACATCCTCACCTGGCTGGGCTTCAAGATCGAGGAGCGCGGGGAGAAGAAGCCCAAAGGGTCGAAGAAGCGCTGGACCATCACCGTGCCGAGCTGGCGGGCCACCCGCGATGTATCCATCAAGGAGGACCTGGTGGAGGAGGTCGGCCGCATCTACGGTTACGGCAGGATCGTGCCCTCCGCGCCGAGCTGGCCGGTGGTCGCGCCGGCGGTGAACGAGCGGCGGCAGTTCGAGAGGCAGGTGAAAAGCTTCCTGTCGCTGCACGGAGGCCTCGCCGAGGTGTTCACCTATTCCATGGTCGGCCTCAAGCACTGCCTGGCCTTCGGCCTAGACCCGGAGGCCCATCTCAAGCTCAAGAACCCCACCAGCGAGGAGCTGGACCGCCTGCGCCGCGAGATCATCCCCATCCATCTCGAGAAGGCCCGCGACAACCTGCGCTTCTTCGACCGCTTCGGCTTCTTCGAGGTGGGGCGGATTTACCTGAAGGATCCGAAGGCCATGGCCCGGCCAGCGCAACCAGTGCGGCCGGCGCCGTCGGAGCCGCCGCTCGAGAACACTCGCATCGCCGGCCTGCTCGCCTTCCCGGAGAAATGCCGGGAGAACTTCTACCAGGCGCGCCATCTGGTGCTCGCCCTGGCGGAGTTCCTGGGCCTGGAAAGGCCGGAGATCGCCCCCATGGAACGGGCCCGGAGCTGGATGCATCCGAAGGCGGCGGCCGAGCTGCGCGCCGGCGGACAGCCGGCCGGCGGCTTTTACCGCATCCACCCGGGGACGCTGCGGCAGCTCGAGATCGAAGGGGATGTCCTCGCCTTTGACCTCGACTTCGACCGGCTGTTCGAGGCGGTGCGGCGCGAGACCCGCTACAAGAGGCTGCCCCGCTTTCCGGCGGTCCCCTTCGACGTCGCCGTGCTGGTCCCCGAGCGCACCCCCGCCGGCGACCTGCTGCCCCTCATCCGACAGGCCGCCGGCCCGGCCCTCGAGCAGGTGGAGGTTTTCGACGTTTATGAAGAGGCCGGCTTGCCCCCCGGGAAGAAGTCGATCGCCTATCACCTGGTCTTCCGCTCCGAGGATCACACCCTCACCGAGAAGGACATCGGCCCGCTCCAGAACGCCGTGATCCAGGCCTTGGCCGGAGCCGGCTACCCGCTGCGGAGCTGAACTGGTTGCAAGCCGCTCCCTGCCGATTTACAATGCCGGCGATCCCCGAAAGAGGAGCATTATAAATTTTTCCATCAATCCGTGACCACTGGAAATCGTTCTCCAAGAAGTAGAGGGAGGAGATGGCGATGAAGCGATTCATGTTTTTCTTATTTTCAGCCGCTCTGGGGGCTGGAGCTTACTGGCTTTACGTTAAGTATTACGCCCCCCCTCAGGGGGGGTCGGGAGGGGTGAATTATTCCCATCCTCAGGACGGTTCCGTGGGCGGCTCCAAGCCGGCGGTGGAGCAGCCCGCAGGCCCGGCGGCCGACCAGGCCGGTAGCGGATCGGAGAAGGCCAAAGAAGCGGAAAAGATCCTGGGAAGACCGGAGGAGGCTGCCCCCCAAAATCCCCCCAGCCCTCCCGATAAGAAAGATGACCTGAGCTCCCCCGCGAAGCCAGCGGCCTTGACCGCCCCGCCGGCGGCCCCGCCCGTCAAGGTGCTGGGCGGATCGCTCGAAGAAGTCGAGATCAAGCCGCTCGCCGGCGCGGGCAGCGAGGGGAAGCCGGCCGCCGGCAGCTTCCTCGCCGGCGCCAGCTTCGAGAAGCTGCAGGAGGTCGTCGAGGCGGCGCAGGGGGCCCTCCAATCGGGCGACGCCGTCCGCGGGCTGGGCCTCTATCGCGAGGTTTTCCGCGCCGCCAGGGACCGCGAGGACGTGAACGCGGTGCCGGTGGCGCGCAAGCTGGTCGAGCTGTCAAACGTGGAGGAGGAGAAGATCGACTACTACACTTACCTCGCCGGCAAGGATCCCGATCCGGCCTGGGCTTATCGGGCTTCCTTGAACGCCGCCACGCTTCTGGCCGCCAGGAGCGCTGGCGAGTCGGTGCGCCAATCCTGGAAGCTCATGACCCAGGCTTACTTGAACGCCAAGGACGCCGAGGAGCGCAAGAAGGTCCTGGTCCTCCTCGATCCTTTTCTGGAAACCCACCTCTTCTCGAAGCGCCCATCGCCGCTTCTGGTGGCGCACACCGTCAAGGATGGGGAAAGCCTGACCGCGATCAAGAACAAGTACGGGACGACGGTGGAAGCCATCCTGCGGCTCAACCGCCTCAAGTCCGAGGTCGTCCAGCCCCGCCAGCGCTTGCTCATCCTGCCGGGGAAGGTGCAGGTCTTCATCCAGAAGAAAGACTTCCGGCTGTGGGTGCTGGTCGATGGGAAATTGCTCTGCGAGAAGCGAGTCGGCCTGGGGCAGGGGAACTCCACCCCTGTGGGGAGATTCGTCATCCGCGACCGCATCAAGGATCCGACCTGGTACCGCCAGGGCATGACCCCTCTGCCGCCGGAAAGCCCGGAGAACATCCTTGGCTCCCGCTGGTTGGGCTTTCAAGACACCGAGGATTATTCCGGTTACGGCCTCCACGGCACCCGCTCCTTGGACTCGATCGGCAAGGAAGTCTCCTCCGGCTGCATTCGTCTTCTCAACGAGGACATCGAGTTCATATACGACTTCATCACGTACAAGACCGAGGTGGTGGTCGAGGATTGAAATGATACCTCATGCCTGCTCCTGAAAGCTCTTCGAAAAGCCGGATTTACCTCGACCACGCCGCCACCACCCCCCTGCGCGGCGAGGTCCGGCAAGCCATGGAGCCCTACCTGGAGGAGCGCTTCGGCAATCCCAGCTCCCTCCATGGGGAGGGGCGGGCGGCGCGCGAGGCGCTCGAGGCCGCCCGCGAAGCCATCCGGAAAGACCTGGAGGCTGAGGATTTCGATTTGGTCTTCACCGGCGGCGGCACGGATTCTGACAATGCCGCGATCCTGGGCGTCCTTCTCGGCCAGAGCTCTCGCCGGGGGAAGCATCCCGGCGACCTGCACGTCGTCGCCAGCGCCGTGGAGCACTCGGCGGTGCTGGGGGCTCTCGAGGTCGCCTCGGCTTGGGGCGTTCCCCACACCCTGGTGCCGGTCGACCGCTGGGGGCGGGTCGATTCACAGGCGGTGCTCGAGGCGCTGCGGCCCGAGACCGCGCTGGTGTCGGTCATGGCAGCCAATAACGAGGTGGGGACGCTCGAGCCGATCGCCGAAATCGGCCGCCTGCTCAAGGAGCGGGGAATCCTCTTTCATACCGACGCTGTACAGCTCCTCGGCAAGAGCCTCCTGCCCTTGGGGGCACTGCCCACCGACCTCGCCTCTCTCTCGGCGCACAAGATTTACGGCCCCAAGGCCACCGGCGGGCTCCTGATCCGCCGCGGCGTGCCCTTTGCCGGGATTCCCCGCGGCGGCCCGCAGGAAAACGGCCGGCGCGGCGGCACTCAAAACGTGGCGGCCGCGGCCGGATTCGCTCGCGCCGTGGCCCTGGCGCTGGAGGAGCTCCCTGCCGAAGCCCCCCGCTTGCAAGCGCTTCGGGACCAACTGGCCGAGGTTCTGAGAAAAGCCCTTCCCGGCACGGTTATCAACACCCCCCTCGAGCAGTCAGTGCCGCACCTCTTGAATGTCACCTTCGAGCGGGTGGAGGGAGAGTCGCTCCTCCTGCTTCTCGATCACCTGGGCGTGGCGGTGTCGACGGGCAGCGCCTGCAACACCGGCGCCAAGAAGCCCTCCCATGTCCTCAAGGCCATGGGGCGCAATCCCGCCGAGATCCGCGGCTCCATCCGCTTCTCCCTGGGCCGCTCGACCACGGCTGTCGGGATCGAGACCGCCGCCGCGTGCGTTGAGCAAGCGGTTCAGCAGCTGCGGCGCCTGGCGCCGTAATGCGGGCTTCGCCCGCAACCGAGCTATCCGCAACTTCTCCGCAATCTGCGGAGAAGTTGCGGATGAAGAACCTATTCCAGCGGGTTCATCGGGGGTCTGCGAAGGGGGTAGAAATAAAATGGGCGCCCCCGAACCGGGGAGGCTCGAGAGCGCCCTGGGGCAGTTGTGGGCACTGGTTATTATTCAATATTCAAATTTTATTGCAACAAAAAATTTAATTTTTTTTTAAATTTTTTTTGGTCGGGGTGACTGGATTTGAACCAGCGACCTCTGCGTCCCGAACTCAGCGCTCTAGCCAAGCAGAGCCACACCCCGACCTGACTCTTATACACATCACCGAGCCACGAGACGAACTCCAAT